>WHTJ01000150.1 GCA_009377795.1 Propionibacteriales bacterium
CCGACGATCACCTCCTCCACCGGAACCTCGGACTCACCCTCTGCGGTGACCAGGCGGGCCAGATCCGGCTGCAGGTCCAGCAGTTTCTTGATCGACTGGCTGGAGCGGGTCTTGACGAGCAACGACAGCCATTCCGAGAAAATGTGGTAGTTGGCCACCAGCACGGAGACCGCGAAGAACGCCGCCGTCGGATACCCCGGCAGCACATTGGTCAGGCCGATCACCCCGCCGGTGATGCCCGCGAACGCGCCGACCTCCAGCAGCACATGCTGGTTGAGAATCCCCCGCCGCACGGACTGGTACGCCATCCGCAGAATGTGCGGCGCCACCCCCAACACCACCCCGACGGCGAGCACCGCGGCCAGCCATTCGATGAACGGCTCCGGAAGGACATCGGTGGATCGAAGCACCAGCGCGGCCACCCCGGGAGCCACGATGCCGACCGCACCGGCAAGAGCCTTGCCGACACCTGCCGGGCGCAGCACCGCATAGCAGACCGGCACCATCACCGCCACCACGCTCAACGGCACCAGCACGGACCAGATCCCGGTCACCTGGGCGATCAACCCGATCGCGGTGAGGCTGGCAGTGACGGCGACCAGCAGCCGGGTGCCTTCGCGGATCAGGTCGTGCTCCTCCTCCTCGAAGGGGCGTAGCTTGCGCGGGTCGTACAGGTCGTAGCCGATGTCACGCAGGGTGGCGAGCACCTGTTCCGGGGATACCCGGTCCGGGTGGTAGTCGACGAGGGCCTGTTCGTGGGTCAGGCTGACCGACACCTGTTGCACGCCGTCGAGGCGGCCCAGTGCTTTCTCGATGGTGCCGGTGCACAGCGAGCAATGCAGTCCGGCGATCTTCGCCCGGATCCGTTCCTGTCCCACGGTCGTGCTGGGTTCGGCCGCCCACAACTGGGGAGCCTCCCGCGTTCTGGTGGTCATGGGGTCGGCACCTCGACGACCCGGTAGCCGGCGGCCTCGATACGTTCGGCCAACTCTGCCCGGTCAACCAACTCCGGGCCGATCCGGACCTCCACCCGACCACAGACGTGGTCGGCGACCACGCCGCGTACACCCTCGGCCCTGCGCAGCACCGTGCCGATGCGCTGTTCGCACCCGGTACACGACATGCCGTCCACCTGCAACACCACGGTCTCCATAACGCCACACCTCACCGCTTCCGAACTGCCGATCTCCTCGATACCCCCAACCTAGAACCCTGCCCTCGGGGTAAGGTCAAGGGACGAAACCGACAGCCGGAGGCACCACGATGAGCATGACCGTGAAAGCCGCCGCCAACGCCGCCGGCGTCAGCGCGAAAGCGGTACGATTGTGGGAGGCCAAGGGCCTGCTGCCAGCCGCCGAACGCACCGCCGCCGGCTACCGCCTCTTCACCGACCAGGACCTGGACGTGCTGCGGTTCATCCGCCAAGCCAAGGCGCTTGACCTCACCCTGGCCGAAATCAAGGACATCCTCGACCTCCAACGCCACGGCGCCGCACCCTGTGGGCACGTGACCACACTCCTCGACACCCATATCGCCGACATCGACCGGACCATCACCGACCTCCAGGCCCTACGCCGCACCCTGGTCAACGTGCGCCGCGCCGCCCGCGACAGCCAACGCCGCGGCGAAGAAGCCGTCGTATGCCGAATCATCGAAACCGCCCACAGCGCCGACTAAATCGGGACAGCGCAGGCACCAACAATCGACCGAATCCGAGACTGCGCTAGCGGGGAACACCGGACATCTCATGGATCGGTGGAGCCCATCCTGGCCGAGGTATCAGGCAGAAGGGGTGTCCGGCCGGGTCGGCGTACACCCGCGTCGTCGTACCGTTGCCTGGCAGTCGTTGGGCGCCCAGCCTCAGAACCTGAGGTTCCGCCACCTCGACGTCGTCGACCATTACGTCGAGGTGGAACTGCTGGGGACGGGCGGGGTCCGGCCACTGTGGGGGCTGGAGATCCGGCGCTCGCTGGAATGCGATGCCCGACGTTGTGTCGTCCTTGGCGATGACCACCCAGTCCTCATCCCGGTACGTCACAGGAAGTCCGAGGAGATCGGAGTAGAAGGCGGCCAGCACCGCCGGGTCTGGACAGTCGATGACCACGTGATGCAGGCGTCCGATCATGATGTTGATCCTGTCTGGTGGCGTCCGTGATGACCACCCAAGCCCGTCGCACATCTGGCCGCGCGGCGCCTCAGGGTGAGGATCCCGGTCGGATCATCGAACGTGCGCACCCGCCGCTGGATGCGAACTCAGCCGGCGAGCCCGGCGAGTGCGAAGAACTCCTGTCGGCAGGCAGGCTCGGAACGCAGCGCCCCCAGCAGGGCCGAGGTGACGGTGCGCGCCCCGGTGGCCTGCACCCCGCGCAGACACACGCACAGGTGTTCGGCCTCGATCACCACGCCGACACCCTTGGGCTGCAGGTGCTCCTGCAGCCAATCGGCGACCTGCTTGGTCAACCGCTCCTGAACCTGCAGGTCGCGCGCGACCAGCTCCACGACCCGAGCCAGCTTCGACAGCCCGAGGATCCGGTCGCCGGGCAGGTAGCCCACATGCGCGATTCCGTGGAACGGCAGCAGATGATGCTCGCACAGCGAGTGCACCGGAATGTCGTTCACAAGCACCAACTCGTCGTAGCCCTCGTCGTTGTCGAAGGTGGTCAGGTCGAACTCCCGCGGCGTGAGCAGCTCGGCGTAGGACCGGGCGACCCGGTGCGGGGTGTCGGCCAGGTGGCCCGCCGCCGGGTCCCGGCCCAGCGCCACCAGCAGGTCGGCGACGGCCCGTTCCACCGCCGGCAGGTCGACCTCCTGCCGGCCGTGCACGATGCGCAGTCGCCGGTGTGGCGTGGTGTTGGACGGCTCCGACGAGGACGGCCGCGGCTCCACAATGCTCATTCAGATATCCCGTTCCGTCTCACGCGCCGCGTGCCGGTGCGTACCGAACCGCGAGCCGGGCCAGCGCCACCGCGGCGACAAGCAGCCCGAAGTCGCGGAGGGCGATGTCGTAGAAGCCGGGGATGGTGAGCAGGTTGACGATGATCCCGGCCAGCCACGCGGCTACCAGCAGGCCACCGAACCGCGGCACCAGGGCGACCACCATTCCCGCCACGATCTCCACGACACCCACCGCGTACATCGCCTGGTCGGCGGTGCCAGGAACAAGATCGTTGATCCAGGGCGCTAGATAGTCCGGCCAATCCACCAGCAGGTTGATGAACTTGTCCAGCCCGAACAGGATCGGCGCCACCGTGAAGGTCATACGCAGAACCAGGAAGGCCTGATACGCCGGACCCGACAGGTCGGCGCGGCGAGACGTGCGAGACGGTGCGGCCTCAGCGGACATGTCTCCACCCCCTTCTAAAAACTAGATGTGTTAACGTTAGAAGGACGTTAGCGGCTGCCGGATGTTTCGTCAAGGATGATTGTTTTTAGAGGTGGGTATGGACCAGGCGCGGGATGACCGGGTTGCCGCCGTGGCTGCCCTCGAGGAGCCCACCCGGCGCCGCGTGTACGACCACGTGGCGCGTCAGCCCGAAGCGGTCACCCGCGACGAGGCCGCCACCGCCCTCGGGCTACCGCGTACCACCGCGGCGTTCCACCTCGACCGGCTCGCCGACGCGGGCTTGCTCGACGTGGTGTTCGAACGCCGCTCCGGTAGGTCCGGGCCCGGCGCCGGACGCCCAGCAAAGCTCTACCGCCGCTCGACGCGTCAGGTTCAGGTGTCGATCCCCGAACGCCAGTACGAGCTGGCCGCAGGGCTGCTTGCGGCCGCGCTCGCGGACGCGGACCGCACCGGGCAGAAACCGCGCAGCATCCTCGATCGGCGGGCCCGCCAACTGGGGCGACGAATCGGCCAAGCGGTTCGCGAGGGGCAGAACAAAGGCAGAGTCGATCTGGACACCGCGCTGCAGGTTCTCGAGGATCAGGGATTCGAGCCACGCACCGACGGCACCAGCATCTACCTTGGGAACTGTCCCTTCCACACCCTGGCCCGACAGCACCAAGAGCTTGTGTGCGGGATGAACCTGTCCCTGCTCACCGGACTCCTCGACGGGCTCGCGACCACCGAGCTGCGCGCCCGGCTCAACCCAACCCCCGACCACTGCTGCGTGCACCTCGAACCACGGCGGTGAGACCACCTTCACCCCGGGCCCGTCTTGTGTCGGCGTGCTGGCACGGTCCTCGCCAGCGCGACTCTCCGCGGGTCGACCGCTCCCTCAGACCGGTCGGAAAGTGCTTCGAGTGGTGCGACCAGGACCAAAGCAACAGATCGTTTCCTACTGTGGTTGAACGATCACTTCTGGACAACGACTGACTGGCGGCAATCCTGCGCGGTCCGGGGGGTCCCCGCGTTCTCCAGGCCAAGACCTCGGTGCCACATATGCCCGCTCAATCCAATAACTTTCGGGCTCTTCTCCGTGGAATTCCGCGTCGCAGAGACGGACTGGAGCAGGTTCCGCGCGCGCGACCCCGCTTCTGCACATGCCGCATCGGCGCATCGGCGCATCGGCGCATCGAGGACTGTTGACCAGTGTGAAACTTAGTTGCATAGTGTTGCAGTGTCAGGAGTCGGCGTCTCCAGCCTGGAGCGGATCGGGGTAGGACGTTTCCTTGGCCGGAGCGATGGACCGGGCGATCGTGCGGCGGGCTCGTCCAGGTGACGAAGCTCGGATGGAGCTGAGGGTTCGGGACCCTGAGTCAGCCGCGAGGCGGGAGTCCGGCCGGAAGGGCGATGGCGGATGCAGGACGAGCTATCCGGGCTGACCACGATCTTCACCGAGTTCTACTACTGGGTGACGGTCTTCTTGATGTTCTTCATCCACATCGGCTTCGCCACCTATGAGGTGGCCGTGGCTCGCCGGAAGAACCTTCAGCACACGCTGATGAAGAACATCCTGCTGATCCCCCTGGTCACCATTACGTTCTTCTTCTTCGGTTGGTGGATCTACTTCGCATTGCCCAACGGTCCCGGGATCACCGGTGGCCTCGGCGCGGGGCACGAAGAGTTCTTCGCGTGGTCGGAGACCATGGGTCCGCATATGCAGGACCGCATCAACGGTGTCTTCTGGGCGGCCTTCCTGTTGTTCTCGTGGACCGCGGCGTCGATCGTGTCCGGCGCGGTCATGGAACGGATCCGCGTCGCGGCCTTCCTCATCATTGCCGTGCTCATCGGATCGGTCACCTGGGTGATCGACGCCGCCTGGGGCTGGAAGCCCGACGGCTGGATGGTTCAGCTGATGGGATACCACGACGCGTACGCGTCCGGGGTGATCCACGCCATCGCGGGCGGCACAGCCCTGGCGGTGATCATGGTGCTGGGACCGCGGATCGGCAAGTTCGGGCCCAACGGAGTGATCCGCGCCATCAGACCCCACAACGTATGGATGGCGTGTCTGGGCCTGTTCCTCATCTACACCGGCTTCTGGGGGTTCTACGTCGCGTGCAACATCCCCATCATCGATGTGGACCCCGGCAACGGCACCTTCTTCTCGGCCACGAACATCTACCTGATGCCGACCACCCTTTCCGGTATCACCTTAAACTTCTTGATGTCGCTGTCCGGTGGCCTGCTGGC
This sequence comes from Propionibacteriales bacterium, assembly GCA_009377795.1. Classification (GTDB taxonomy): domain Bacteria; phylum Actinomycetota; class Actinomycetes; order Propionibacteriales; family Nocardioidaceae; genus WHTJ01. The sequence continues at coordinate 5,576 of WHTJ01000150.1, forward strand.
CGGTTACCTGATCAGCAAGCGCGATCCGTTCTGGACCTTCTCCGGCGGCCTGGCCGGCATCATCGCCGCCTCGGCGGGCAACGACCTCTACCACCCGATCCAGGCCATGCTCATCGGTGGCGTGGGCGCGGCTTTGGCGTACAAGCTGCACAACTTCGTCGAGCGTCGCTGGCGCATCGATGACGCGGTCGGGGCGGTCGCCGTGCACGGCTACGCCGGCTTCTTCGGCGTGGTCATTGCCGGCTTCCTGCTGTGGGGGTACCCAGCCGCGGCACCGGTTGAAGGGACCACCGCGTGGTTCACGACTCCCGAGGGATGGCCCGCGATCAACCCGATCGGCAACTTCATCGGCGCGGTCATCATGTTCGGTGTCCTGGGCTTCCTGCCGGCCTTCGTGGTGGCCAAGGTTCTCGACAGGTTCGGCCTGCTGCGCGTGCCGCGGGCGGTCGAGCTCGCCGGGCTGGACACGCACGACTACGGCGACAGCTACCCGTACTTCGAGGCCAGCGAGCCCGGCGGTGACTTCGAGACCGTCGAGCGACAGTTGGTCCTGACGATGACAGATGCGCGGTTGACCCGTTTGGACGGAGACGAGCCGCCCGGCAGCCGGGCTCGTGAGGACAGGGAGGCGGCGACATGACGGGGCTCGACTCATTCACCGACCCTGGGGGGATCGGTGCGCTCTATCCCTTCCAGGGTCTCGAGGTCGTCTTCGCGATCGTTGGCGTGGTGCTTTGGCTGGCGTGGCACGTCGCGCAAACCAGGGGAGAGAACCGCGAGTACGAAGAGGCGCTCACGCGGTACCGGGACGCGGGTATGCCGCAGATGGCCGACCTCGGCCGGGACCCGGGTGCCACGACCGAGCAGGCCCGCGGGCGAGAGAGTATGACCGGCTCACCGGAAGCAACGGCTCCGCCGGACCAGGAGCCACGCACTCAGTCGATCAAGGACGAGACGTCGCCCGGCAACGGTTGAGGACGAGGCCGACGACTCGGCCCGGAATCCGACGGAGTGCCGACGTGTACCTGCTGGGAGCGAGAACCGTCTGTGGGTATTGGGTCGGGAAACGGTGGTCGATCACTCCGTCTGGGCGCCGTCTGTGGGTATTGGGTCGGAAGACGGTGGTGGATCACCGCGTGAAGAATGGGAGTGACGGCCATTCTCGCCGGGCGCACCGAGTACGTGCGGCATTAGGCTGGCCACATGGAGGACCCCGG
>WHTJ01000046.1 GCA_009377795.1 Propionibacteriales bacterium
GGTTCGGCCCGCCGATGCTGGCGATGTTCCCGTTCATCGTGATGTTCCTCGTCACCTCGGTCACCACCCTGCGGGAGCGCTCCAGCGGCACGCTGGAGCGGCTGCTCGCCATGCCGACGGGCAAGGCCGACCTGCTCCTCGGGTACGCCCTCGCGTTCGGCCTGATCGCACTCGTCCAGGCCAGTATCGCGGTCGCGCTGACCGTCGGCCTGCTCGGCCTGGACATCGCGGGCCCGGTGTGGATGCTCGCCGTGGTGGCGGTCATCGACGCCGTACTCGGAACGACGCTCGGCCTGTTCGTGTCGGCGTTCGCCGAGACCGAGTTCCAGGCCGTGCAGTTCATGCCGGCGTTCGTGCTCCCGCAGGTGCTGCTGTGCGGCCTGTTCGTGGCCCGGGAGGACCTTCCCGTCGTACTGAGTGAGATCTCCTCCTTGCTGCCGCTGTCGTACGCCGTGGACGCCATGCTGGACGTGCAGACCAATGCCGACCTGACCGGCGAGCTGTGGTTCGACCTCGGGATCGTGGCCGGATTCGTGGCGGTGACGATCGGGCTGGGCGCCGCGACCCTGCGACGCCGTACGCCGTAGGCCCTCACTTTCGCGCCGAGATTGCACCTCGGGTCGACCAGAGGTGCAATCTCGGTGCGAAAGGGTGGTTTGCGGGCGCCGGGGCAGCATAATGGGCGCCGCGGCGGGCGACAGGCCGGTCGCAGCGAAGGAGGGATTCCGTGCTCCGGCGGTCGTTGCTCGCGCTCGCCCGCAGCGAGCGGGTGAAGAACGCGCTGTCGAGCATGCCGGTATCCAGCGACATCGTCTCGCGGTTCGTGGCCGGCGAGCACACCACCGCGGCGGTCGCGGCGACCCGGTCGCTGGTCGACGACGGGTTGCTGGTCTCCCTCGACCACCTCGGCGAGGACACCCTGGACCGCGGCCAGGCCGAGGCCACCGCGGTGGCGTACGTCGAGCTGGTGACCGCGCTCTCCGAGGCCCGGCTCGGCGGGTCCGCCGAGGTATCGGTCAAGCTGTCCGCGGTCGGGCAGAAACTCGCCGGCGACGGCGAGAAGATCGCCCTCGACCACGCGCGAACGATCTGCCAGGCCGCCCGTGCGTCCGGGACCATGGTCACGCTGGACATGGAGGACCACACGACCACCGACTCGACGCTGTCGATCCTGCGCGAGCTCCGGGCCGATTTCCCGGAGACCGGTGCGGTGCTGCAGTCCTACCTGCGGCGTACGGAGTCCGACTGCACGGATCTCGCGTACGCCAGGTCCCGGGTCCGACTGTGCAAGGGCGCGTACAACGAGCCCGAGTCGGTCGCATTCCAGGGCCGGGGCGAGGTCGACAGGTCGTACGTGCGGTGTCTGAAGGTGCTGATGGCGAGTCCGGGCTACCCGATGGTCGCCACCCATGATCCAACCCTGGTCGAGATCGCCGGAGCCCTGGCGACCAGGCACGATCGCGAGAACGACAGCTACGAGTACCAGATGCTTTACGGCGTACGCCCCGACGAGCAGCGCAGGCTGGCCCGCAGCGGCGAGCGGATGCGGGTCTACGTGCCCTACGGCAGCGAGTGGTACGCCTATCTCATGCGCCGACTGGCGGAACGCCCGGCCAACGTCGGCTTCTTCCTGCGATCCTTGGTGTCACGGAACTGATTCAGTCGGGCTGAGTCTTGAAAGGACTGGAGTCGATGACCACCGCCATCCTCGGGGCCGGCGTGATGGGCGAGACGGTCGCGTCCGGCCTGCTGCGCGCCGGGCGTGATCCCGCGGACCTGCTGTTGACCGAACGCCGACCGGAACGCGTCGAGGAGCTGCGCGAGAAGTACGCCGTCGATGTCGTGACCAATGTCGAGGCCGCCGAACGCGCCGAGACCCTCGTACTCGCGGTCAAGCCGCAGGACATGAAGGACCTGCTCATCGAGATCGCGCCCAAGACCCGGCGCGGGCAACTGGTGGTCTCGCTGGCGGCCGGGATCACCACGTCGCTCGTGGAGTCCGAGTTGCCCGACGGCGTGGCGGTGGTACGGGTCATGCCGAACACGCCGGCCCTGGTGGACGAAGGGATGGCCGCCATCGCGGCCGGATCGCACTGCGACGAGAAGCATCTGGCCGAGGCCGAGGACCTTCTCCGCGCCACCGGCCGGGTGATGCGGGTACCCGAGAAGCAGCTGGATGCGGTCACCGCGATCAGCGGATCGGGCCCGGCGTACCTCTTCTTCGTCGTGGAGTCGATGATCGAGGCCGGCGTACACCTCGGGCTGCCCAGGGCCACGGCCACCGAGCTGGTGGTGCAGACCGTGGTGGGCTCGGCGAAGCTGCTGCGGGAGACCGGCGAGCATCCGACCGTCCTGCGGGAGCGGGTGACGTCACCCGGAGGTACGACGGCCGCGGCCATGCACGAGCTGGAGGACCACAAGGTCCGCGCGGCGTTCATGACCGCGCTGGCGGCGGCGTGCGAGCGGTCGCGGGAGCTGGCCGCCGGCAACGGCAACAACGCCTGATCGCGCTCCGCGCGAAGGCCGGCCGGTTGCCTGCGTGGGTCGGCCTTTGTCAGCATCTCCGGCATGCTCGAGGTGAAGGTCGCGACGCCGGATGACTGGGAGGCTGTCCGGTCCGTACGGCTGGCCGCCCTGCGCGATGCTCCCCGGGCGTTCTGGGCCCGGTTCGAGGACGAGGTCGAGTTCCCCGAGCGGCGATGGCGAGAACGGATCTCGACCGGACACAACCTGCTGGCCCTCCTCGACGGCCGGCCGATCGGTCAGGCGACCGGAGTGATGCCCGACGGCCGTTCCGCCCGGGTCAGCCTGGTCGGCATGTGGGTCGCCGGGGAGGCCCGTGGAATCGGCGTCGGCGCGCGGCTGGTCGAGGGCGTCTGTGAATGGGCCGCCGCCTCGGGTGCACATCGGGTCGAGCTGTGGGTGGAGGAGGGCAACGATCCGGCGTTGCGGCTCTACGAGCGATGCGGGTTCCGTCCCACCGGCGAGCGGCAACCGATGCCCGGTGGCGACCGGACGGAGCTGGCGATGTTCCGAACCGTGTGAGCTCGGAGCCCGGACACGACCGACATTTGTCAAAGTCGCCGCGCCGACAAGGCGGCTCGTCTAGATTGATACGGCACCGAATCGTTGACAGGACGTCGTCTCTCAGGCACATACGGCAGGGGGTCATGCAGCGATGGCGGACATATCGGTCCGACCCGAGGAACGTTCGATGACACCGCCTGCGGAGACCGCCGACTCCACGGTGTCTGCCGTCGAGCTGGTCGGGCGGCGCCGGCGGGTGGTGCGGGCCGTCGTCACCGCCGCGGTCCTGCTCGCCGTTCAGCTGCCGATGCGTCAGGCGGTCGGTGACGGCGATCCGTTGCATCGCGGTTCGGAGTACGCGTGTGTGGTGCCAGGGCGGATGTCGCTCCTCGTGGACGCGTTCTTCATTCTCGCCTACATCGTGGCCGCGATCCGGGCGTTGGAGTACGTCCGGGCACGGGGAATTTCCGCGCACCACCGGCGGACGGTCCAGGCGGGCGTGATCGCCATCGCAGCGGCGGCCGTCCTGGATGTGGCCGAGAACGCCGTCTTGTGGTTCCGGTTGGACGCGCCGGTCGGTGTCGGCGCCGAGTGTCCCGGGCTCTCCGTGGGCGGTCTCTCCGTGCTCATGGTGGCGGTGTGGGCGGTTGGTGTGGCGCTTCTGCTCGGCGGCGCGACGGCCGGCGGCCGGACGGTGCGTACGCTTCCGGGGACCGTACAAGGCTTGATGCGCCGAGCGGTGTCCAGCGAAGCCGGTGACGCGGAACGGATGGAGAAGACCGGCCCGGCGCGTCCGGTCGACCTGCCCGGGGAGCCGCATGATCGTGGCGGCACCGTCATCTGCTGCTCGGGTGGAGGCATCCGCTCGGCGTCGTTCTGCCTGGGAGTGTTGCAGGAGCTGTCCGAGCGGGAGATCTACCAGAACGCCACCACCGTCGTGGGTGTCAGTGGCGGCGGCTACATGGCGGCCGCCTTCCATATCGTCCGCCGACAGGGGATCCGTCTGCCGTTCGCGCCCGGCAGCCCCGAGCTCGCTCGACTGCGACGGCACACTCGCTACCTGCTGCCGCAGGGCGTGGAGCGGTTCCGCGGTGTGATGTCCCTGCTGTACGGGGTGAGCGTGAACCTCCTCCTGATCGGGGTCAGCCTGCGCGCGCTGTCGTGGGTACTGGGGTGGGCGCTCGCCGACACCGGCGTGCTGATCCCCCCGTCCGAGACCGGCGAGACGATGCGGGTGGATCTCGGCGCATCCACGTGGTACGCGGTGGTGGCGGTCGGGCCACTCGTCGTGGCGCTGGGGTCGTTCGCGATCGAGAAGCTCCTCAGCCGATGGTTGCGGTTGCCCACGCCCATTCGCACGCCGCTCCGCAAGGCGGCGACCTATCTCCTGGCCGCCGGTTCGATGATCGCGTTGCTGCTGGTGGGCGTGCCGTACGCCCTCCTCGGACTGAACCGCACGGCCGCGACCGAGGCCGGGGCGCAGCCGGCCATACCCTCGGTGCTGCAGGATCTCGTCGACCCGACCACAGGGGGTCCGGCGGCGTTCGCCATCCTCGCGGCGACGCTCGCCGCGTTGGGCGCGTGGGTGTGGAAGAACGGCCCGGGAGACGGCGGCGAGCGGCGACAGTCCGCGTGGATGAAGCGCGTGACCCGGTGGTTGCTGAACCGGGTCGGACCCTGGTTGGGCTCGGCGATCATCGTGATCGCCGCCGCGCTCGTGTTGCTGCGCTGGACCGCGGGATATGCGACGTCGGTCGAGTGGCGTTCCGACTGGTCGGACATGTGGTGGCTGCTCGGGCTGGCGGTCGGGGTGTTCGTGCTCGCGGATGCGAACCGCACGTCCTTGCACCACTACTACCGTGAACGGCTGTCCTATGCGTACCTGGTGAGCAGCCAGGACGGCCAGGTGGAGGCCATCCCCTACGACAAGGCGTTGCTCTTCTCCGAGTACGGGACGGCGGAATCCGGTCCGCAACTGGTCATGGCCGCGGCCGCCAACGCGGCGGATCCGGAACTGGTTCCGGCCGAGCGCGGCACGGTGTCGTTCGTCTTCGATCCGGCTCGGACGGGACTCGTGGGAGGCCAGGATGTGCTGAAGGGTGGGCGGCAGGACACCGCGGAGTTCGAGGCGGGCGCGGACGTGCTCCTCCGCGAGGTGACGGTTCCGGCCGCGATGGCGGTCAGCGGAGCGGCGGTCAGTCCGCTCACCGGGCGGTTCGGCGTCCGGACCCGCCCCTGGCGGTTGCTGCTGGCGACGCTCAACGCCCGGCTGGGGATCTGGCTGCCCAACCCGTACTGGTCGACACAGTACGACGTGGTGCGCCGCACCGGCCGGTCCAGGCTCTGGGACCTGCTGGTGAACGGCGCCAAGAAGCCCGGGCCGTTCCGCCTGTTCCGCGAGGCGGTGGGGAGGCCGTCGCTGTACGACCGGATGATCTACGTCACCGACGGCGGGCATTACGACAACCTCGGCCTGGTGGAGGCGTTGCGCCGGAGGCCGAAGCGGATCATCGTGATCGACGCCTCCAACGATGACGAGGACAACTTCACGACACTCGCCCAGGCGATCGCCACCGCACGCATGGATCTCGGCATCGAGGTCGAGCTCGACCCGAGCCCGATGGTGCGTGGCGACAAGGAGCGTGCCGAGACCGCCTGGGTGAGCGGCCGGGCCCTGGAGAACGGCTGCATGCTGACCGAGATCTACTACCTGAAGGCGCTCATGGCCGGGAAGCGGAGCTGGGACGTCGAGCAGTACGCCGCGGCCCATCCGGAGTTCCCGCGCCGCGGAACCGCGGACCAGCTGTACGGCGAATGGGACTTCGAGGCCCATCGCGCACTGGGCGCCGAGCTTGCCAAGGCGATGGTGGCCGACTACCAGCTCATGCCGGCTGCCGGACGGCACCGATCGACCGATTAGGGTCGGGGCATGAGCGGCCAGGCCTGCGTCGTGTTCGACGACTCGCTGACGGAGTACGACTTCGGTCCCACGCATCCACTCGCACCGCTGCGGCTCGACCTCACGATCCGGCTGGCGCGGTCTCTGGGTGTCATCGGCGACTCCGGCCTGCCGGAGGTCACGGCGCCGGTCGCCGATGACGAGCTGATCGAGACGGTGCACAGTCCGGAGTACATCGCGGCGGTCCGCCGTGCCAGCGACAACCCCGACCGGCCCGAGCTCACACACGGGCTGGGCACCGACGACAATCCGACGTTCAGGGGGATGCACGCGGCATCAGCGCACGTCGTCGGCGCATCGGTCGAGGCCGCCCGGAGGGTGTGGGAGGGCAGCGAGCTGCACGCCGCCAACATCTCCGGGGGGCTGCATCACGCGATGCGGGACGCCGCGAGCGGATTCTGCATCTACAACGACGTCTCGGTCGCCATCCAGTGGCTGCTCGACCACGGTGCCGAGCGGGTGGGTTACGTCGACCTCGACGTGCATCACGGCGACGGCGTGCAGGCCGCGTTCTACAACGATCCGCGGGTGCTCACGATCAGCCTGCATGAGACCCCGCGGACCCTGTTCCCCGGCACCGGTTTCCCGGAGGAGACCGGAGGCCCGGACGCCGAGGGCACGGCGGTCAACGTCGCGGTTCCTCCCGGGACCGCGGACCCGGGCTGGCTACGCGCGTTCCACGCCGTCGTACCTCCGCTGTTGCGGGCGTTCTCGCCAGCCGTGCTGGTCACCCAGCACGGCTGCGACTCCCATGCCGAGGATCCGCTGGCTCATCTGATGCTCAGCGTGGACGGGCATCGCGCGGCGTACACCGTCCTGCACGACCTCGCGCACGAGCTGACCGAGGGCAGGTGGCTGGCCCTGGGCGGAGGCGGTTACGCGATCGTCGATGTCGTGCCGCGGTCGTGGACGCATCTGCTCTCGATCGTCGGGGGTGCGCCGATCGACCCGACTACGCAGACACCGGACAGCTGGCGGGATCACGTGCGTACGACACTGGATCGCGCGGCACCGGCGCGCATGACCGACGGGAACCACCCGGAGTTCCGGGACTGGTCGGCCGGATACGATCCCGACTCGTGGCTGGATCGCGCGATCCAGGCAACGCGGCGGGCCATCTTCCCCTCACATGGCCTCGATCCGCTGTATTGATCCCCGGCGTGTCTGCAGAATCTCTAGGCAAAGACTTCCCCAAGCGTCACACTAGGCACTACCCTTTTCGCAGGCGTTCCCTCGCCGGTGGGGAAGCTGGTGAACGATGCGTGCCGAAAGCGCGGTGCAGCCATGACGACAAGCAGCAGCGGTGATCAGCCGCTGTCCGAATCGACCTTCCTCACGGTCGCCGAGGTGGCGGCGGCCATGCGGGTGTCGAAGATGACGGTCTACCGGCTGGTCCACTCGGGTGAGTTGCCGGCCGTGCGGGTGGGCCGGTCCTTCCGGGTGCCCGCGGCCGCGGTCGACGAGTACCTTCGCAGGTCCTTCTTCCAGGCCGGGTGACCGGAGCCGCACACGCGCGCTGTGGCGGCGACTGGCCGGCGGTTACGCTAGTGCGGCCGCACGGACCGCACGGTTTGATGCGCGTAGTATTCGTTGACGAAGGGGCGAATGTGGGTTCGGTCGTAAAGAAGCGCCGTAAGCGCATGGCCAAGAAGAAGCACCGCAAGCTATTGAAGAAGACGCGAGTCCAGCGGCGCCGTCAGGGGAAGTAGCCCAGCGCCCTTCATTCCCGGGTCGCGGACTTGTGCCACAGGGAGTTCGATGGGTCGCGTGATTCTCGTCACCGGTGTGTCCGGATATCTCGGGGGGAGCCTCGCGCGTGATCTTGCCACCGACCCCGATGTCGACCAGGTCATCGGCGTCGATCTGGTGCCACCCAGGCAGGACCTCGGTCCGGTTCGTTTCGTACCGGCCGACATTCGCAACCCGGTGATCGCGAAGGTCATCGTCGGCGAGGACGTCGACACGGTCGTGCATGCCGACGTGCTTCCCGCGTCCGGTCGCGGCGGCAGCGCATCGTCGGCCAAGGAGACCAACGTCATCGGGACCATGCAGCTCCTCGCCGCCTGCCAGAAGGCGCCGGGTCTCCGGAAGCTGGTGCTGAGGTCGTCGACCGAGGTCTACGGCGCGTCGCCGCGGGATCCCGCGATGTTCACCGAGGACATGTCCCCCAAGGAGGTGCCACGCGCGGGCTTCGCCAGGGATGCGCTCGAGGTCGAGGGCTACGTCCGGGGTTTCGCTCGGCGCCGCCCCGACGTGGTCGTCACCGTGCTTCGCCAGGCCACCCTGATCGGTCCCACGGTCGACACCGCGATCACCCGGTACTTCGCCTATCCCGCGGTGCCGACCGTCCTCGGATTCGACGCCCGGCTGCAGTTCTGCCACGAGCAGGACGTGCTGGGATCGTTGCGGGTGGCCGTGGCCGACGACGTACCCGGTTCGTTCAACATCGCCGGCCGCGGGATTCTCATGCTGTCGCAGGCGATCCGGCGTCTGGGCCGGCCGCCCGTCCCGTTGCCCTCGTTCGCGATCGCCGGCGTCGGGTCGCTGCTCAGGTCGGCCAGGCTGGTCGACTTCCCGTCCGACCTGACCGCCCTACTTACGTACGGCCGTGGCGTGGACACCACTCGGATGCGTGAGGTCCTCGGGTTCCACCCGGCGTTCAGCACCGAGGAGGCGTTCGCCGATTTCGCGCGTACTGTGCTGCCGGGCGCGCTGTCGCGCGAGCGGGTAGCCAGGGCGGAGAACCGTCTTCGTGGCTTGCATCCCGAGGAGATCGGGCATGGCTGAGGCCGAGATCATTCCGCTCGGTGCCCGTGGCCGTCCGGGTCGTGGCTCGGGACGACGTACGACCCCTTCGGCCGCCGCCCGCTCGCTCGCGTCCGGCGTACCGAAGCCGCGCATCTCGGGCCCCCGAGGGCCCTCGGCCTCTCCGGAACCGGCGGCCCAACGCGATTCGGCGGCGCCGGCCGACGAGCTGTTCGTCACGGGGCGCCACGGCGAGGTCGGGTTCGACGTGGCCGCGGCGTTGGCCTGGGCGGCGCAGGAGGTCTTCGGGGACGACTGGGAGAAGTCGCTGGCCGAGGTGCTGGCGTTCGTACGACGGCGCCTGACCGGGGAGTACACCGTCGACGAGTTCGGGTTCGACGCGGAGCTGACGTCGCAGCTGACCATGGCCGTCCTGCGCCCTCTGGCCGAGCGGTGGTTCCGGATCGATGTACGCGGCATCGAGAACATCCCCGCCGGAAGCGGCGCCTTGGTGGTCTCCAACCACTCCGGCACGCTGCCGATGGACGCCCTGATGACCTCCCTGGTCGTCCACGACCACGCGCATCGGCATCTGCGGATGCTGGGCGCCGACCTGGTGTTCAGGCTGCCGTTCGTGGGCGAGATGGCCCGGCGCAGCGGCGCCACCCTCGCCTGCTCGGAGGACGCCGAGCGGATGCTTGACCAGGGCGAGCTGGTGGGGGTGTGGCCGGAGGGCTTCAAGGGGATCGGCAAGCCGTTCAGCCAGCGGTACACGCTGCAGCGGTTCGGCCGGGGCGGGTTCGTCTCGGCGGCGCTGCGCACCAAGGTGCCGATCGTCCCGTGCTCGGTCGTGGGCGCCGAGGAGATCTACCCACTGGTGGGCAACATTCCGTCGCTGGCGAGGCTGCTGGGTGTGCCGTACATCCCGATCACGCCGTTCCTCCCGTGGCTCGGGCCGCTGGGCATGATCCCGCTGCCGAGCAAGTGGCTGATCGAGTTCGGGGAGCCGATTCGCACCGACACGTACGCCGACGGCGCGGCCGACGAGCCGATGCTGGTGTTCAACCTGACCGATCAGGTGCGCGAGACGATCCAGCAGACGCTCCATGCCCTGCTGATCCGGCGCGGAAGCGTATTCTCGTGACCGGGTTCGAGGGAGGGTCCTTGGTCCCGGTGTGCGGGACGAACGGCCGTCGAGTCCGGCTCCGCTGTTGTGCAGGATGACGATGTGACGACTGAAGCGGGCAACACCCGGGTGTTTCTGCTCGATGACCATGAGGTGGTCCGGCGCGGGCTGCGCGAGATGATCGAGTCCGAACCCGATCTCGAGATCGTCGGGGAGTCGGGATCCGCATTAGAGGCGACGCGCCGCATTCCCGCGTTGCGACCGCATGTGGCCGTACTCGATGCGCGGCTGCCGGACGGCAGCGGTATCGACGTCTGCCGCCAGGTCCGATCCCTGGATCCGAGCATCCATGCGCTGATCCTCACGTCCTTCGACGACGACGAGGCGTTGTTCGCCGCGATCATGGCCGGTGCATCCGGTTATGTGCTCAAGCAGATCACCGGGACCGATCTCATCGAGGCGATCCGTCTGGTCGGCTCCGGCGGGTCGCTACTGGAACCGGAGGTGACCCAGCGGGTGCTGGAGCGGCTCCGTGACGACCAGACCGAGCCCGACGAGCTGCGCTCGCTCACCGAGCAGGAGCGCAGGATCTTCGAGCTCATCGCCGAGGGCCTGACCAACCGGCAGATCGCCGACCGGATGTTCCTCGCCGAGAAGACGATCAAGAACTACGTGTCGAGCATCCTGGCCAAGCTGGGTCTCGAGCGTCGTACCCAGGCCGCCGTACTCGCCACCAAACTGCTGCACTGACACCGTCAGCCGGCGCTGTGGTCGGACAGGGGAACGCTCCAGTCGAGCACCGTGCCCGTCGGCTCGTTCGGCAGCAGTTCCAGCGTGCCACCGAGTTCGGTGGCACGTTCCCGCAGGTTCGCCAGCCCGCTCAAGTGAGCCGAGGACGGGATGCCCCTGCCGTCGTCGGCCACCTGTACGACGATCTCCGTGTCGCCGACGGCGATGGTGACGGAGACGTTGCTGGCCCGTGCGTGCCGCGCCGCATTGGAGATGGCCTCCCGGATCACGGCGAGCACGTGCGGCCGGATCGCGATCGGCACCGAGGTGTCAACCGGGCCCTCGATGTCCACGTGCGGTTCGAAGCCGAGGGCCTCGGCGTATTTCTTCACCAGACCACGCGCGTCCGCCCTGAGTGAGGACAGACGCGGCTGATGCTGGAGCTCGAAGATGGTCGCCCGGATGTCGCGGATCGTGGTGTCCAGGTCGTCGACCGCGGCGCTGATCCGCTTCGAGATCTCCGGCTTCGCCATCCGCTGCACGCTCTGCAGCTGAAGGCCGGTGGCGAAGAGTCGCTGGATGACCAGGTCGTGCAGGTCGCGCGCGATGCGTTCGCGGTCCTCGAGGAGGGCGAGCATGGCCTGGTCTTCTTGGGACCGCGCACGCTCCAGGGCCAGCGCTGCCTGGTCGGCGAACGTCTCGATCAGCTCGATGTCCTCCCGGCGTCCCAGCGGCGGGTCGTCCCGCTGGGCGGCGATCACGAGCACACCGTCCGCGCTTGCCTCGTACCGGAACGGTACGAACAGCGCGCTGCCGAGATTCGTGAGGTCGGGAAGCGAGATCGGTTCGGCGTTCTCCTGGACCAGCTTCGCGAGATCGTCGACCGCGACCGTACGGCGTTCGCGGATGACCGTGCCGAGCACGCCGGTGTCCGATGCCAGTTGCTGTCCTTCGTAGGCCTCGGAGCGTGGGCCGTCGACCACCTCGACCACCAGATGGCCCTGCTCAGACTGGATCACCACCGCACTCACCGCGCCGCCGGAGAGTTCACGAGCGCGCTGCGCCACGAGACTCAGTGCCTGACTGCGGTCCACCAGTCCGAGGAGGAGCTGGGTGATCTCGGACGACGCCTCCAGCCAGCGAAGGCGGCGTTCGCTGACCTCGTACAGACGCGCGTTGTCGATGGCGACGCCTGCGGCCGCGGCGAGCGCGATGACGATCCGCTCGTCGCCCTCGGTGAACTCGCTTCCGCCCTCCTTCTCGGTGAGGTACAGGTTGCCGAAGACCTGGTCCCGGACCCGGATCGGTACGCCGAGGAAGGTGCTCATCTCCGGATGTCCGGGAGGGAACCCGTACGACTGGGGGTGGTCGTGGATCTGCGCGAGCCGCAACGGTCGCGGGTCCTCGATCAGCAGGCCGAGGAGGCCGTGGCCCTCGGGCCAGTGGCCGATCCGCTCGATGTCCTCATCGGTGAAGCCCTCGGGCACGAACTCCACGAGCCGCTGGTCGCCGCCGACGACCCCGAGCGCTCCGTAGCGGGCGTCGGACAGCCAGCAGGCCGCCCGGACGATCCGATCGAGAACGCTGTGCAGGTCGAGGTCGGTGCCGATGCCGACCACGGCGTCGAGCAGGGCGCGCAGCCGATCCTGGTACGACTGCATCTCCTCGACCCGATCGAGCAGCTCGCTGAGCAGCGCATCCAGAGGAACCGGCGAGAGTCCGCCGAGCCCCAGTTCTTGGTTCCACGACCTGCTGTGGCCGCCGCTCCCCTGGCCCACGTGCTCAGAATAGGCATTCCGGCCGCCAATGGTTCGGGATTTCGGAAAAACCTCAGGACGCCATGCCCAGCGCCTGCCGGATGAAGGCGAGCTCCAGGTGCGGAAGATTCGCCACGACGTCCTCGTCGGACGGGCGGTGAGCCTGCCCCGGCAGCGGAAGCACGCTATGCGGTCTGCCCGCGGCGGTGAGCGCGGCGGAGAGTCTCAGCGCGTGTGCGCTCCACACGTTGGTGTCCGCGAGCCCCTGCACGATGAGCAGCGGGCGGGTGAGCCCCGCGGCGTACGGCAGGAGCGAGCAGCGCCGATAGGCGCCGGGGTCGATATCCGGATGGCCGAGATACCGCTCCTTCCAGTACGTGTCGTACATCCGCTGGTCGCTGACCGCCGCGCCCGCGACCGCGGCGTGAAACGTCTCCGGCCGATGGAGGACGGCCGCGGCCGCGAGGAACCCGCTGAAGCTCCAGCCCCGGATCGCCACCCGGTCGAGATCGAGGTCGCCGTACCGCTCGGCGACCGCATGCAGTGCATCCACCTGGTCCTCCAGCACCGGCCGCACGATGTCCCCGGAGATCGCTCGCTCGAAGTCCGGGCCGCGGCCCGGCGTGCCCCGACCGTCGGTCGTGAGGACGACGAACCCCTGCTCGGCGAACCACTGCGAGAGCAGGTAATGCCACGATCGCCGGGCCAGCGCGAGCTGCATTCCCGGGCCAGCGTACGGATGCAGGAGGACCGGAAGCCGCTCTGTGCCGGGCTCGTGCCAGGACGGCCTGAACGCCGCCGTCCGCAGCTCCCGCGGGCCCGCGCGGATGAGGTCGACGCGCAGGTCGAGCTCCGGCTTCTCCTCGTACGACGCGAGGATGTGTCCGCCGACGGTCGCCTTCCGTCCGCCGAACGTCTGACCGTCCAGCAGCGTCGTGCCGGCCACGTGGAGGCCGTCGTGTACGCCGGGTTCTCCGCTGAGCCGGCGGATCTCTCCGCCGTCGTGGACATACAGGTGAACCTCGGTCGGCTCGGACTGCGCGAGAAAGCTGACCGTGTCGCCATCCACGGCTCGGACCCGCGAGACCTGAAGACCAGGTGGCGTGACGAACTCGTCGCCGACCTTCAGCCGGTAAGTGTCGTTGCCGGAGTCGCGCTCGATCCACACCAGGGCGCCGGAGGCCGTCCGGCTCGGCACCCCGGGAGCGACGGCGACCCAGCTCGGATCGGTAACGGAGCGAACCAGCATGGTCGTGCCCGTGTCCGGATCGACCTCGAGCAGGTGGACGAGCCGCTGATCGCGAGTTTGCACGGCCAGCAAGGGATTTCCGCAGTCCCAGGTGACGCGGACGAGATACTCGAACCGTTCGCGGTCCCACCGGACCTCCCGCGAGTCGCCCCACGGGTCGACGATGTGCAGGGACACCTCGGCGTTGGACGTCCCGGCCGCCGGGTAGCGGAGGCGCCTCGGAGGCCGCTCGGGACGTGTCGGGTCCGCGAGCTGCAGGAGCTGTACCGGGCCGTCGTCGACGCGCGCGACGAGCAGCCGCCGGCCGTCCGGAGCCCACCAGAATCCGCGGTCGCGTCCCATCGACATCCACGCGGCGAACTCCGGCAGCCCCCAGGTGACGTCGTCGTTCTCCGGCTCGCACAGTGCTCGATCGCCCGTACCGTCGACCCGGATCACCCGGAGCGCTCGGTCCCGCACGTACGCCACAGCGGAACCATCCGGAGCGACCCGTGGATGCTCGGCGTCGTTCACCGGTAGCTGCTCCAGCTTCCCGGTGTCGAGATTCGCCAACCACAGTTGGGATTCCTGAAGTACGGCGGCGACCACCGTCGTACTGGGGACGCTGTACGAGTCGGCTCGCCCGATCCGTCGTTCCGCCCGATCTTCGGTGTCGAAGACCCAGAGCTCGCCGTCGCGCAGATACGTCACGATCCGGCCGCCTCCGGCCACCGCGAAGTCGTGCGGCGTACCCGTGGTGAAGCGCTTCGTGCGCGCGAGCTGACGCGGAAGATCCTCGGACATGATGCATTGCTCCATTCGCTGGCTGAGACGCACCCGAAAACGAAGAAGCCCACCGTGCGGGTCACAGGACCGGACGGTGGGCGAACTGGGGAGATGACTGCGCTGAAAGGCTAGCACCCATCTGGGGTGCGGATGCGCCCCGGCTCTACTGCAGCGACTTGAGCACTGGGCTCTCGCCGAGCCGCTCCGTCAGGGGCGACCTCGAGGTGTCGGAGTCGACGCTCTCGTCCGGGGACTCCGTCGAGGTGGAGGAGCCGATGCCGAGCAGCCTCTCCAGCAGGGTCGGCTCGTCCGAGGTGGGTTCCTCGGACGAGGTGGAGGCGTCGTCCTCGTCGGACGGCGACGTGGGATCGAGGTCCGACAGCTCGGGGAGGGTGACCGCCGGGTCCGCGGCGATCACGGACGTGAGCTGGTCGTCGCGAGCGCCCTTCCGCGCCGGACCGTCCTGGCCGGACTTCGCCTCGGCCCGGTCGGTCTGGTCTTGGGCGCCGAAGGCGTCCGCGAGCGGCGGGTCGAGACCGTTCGGCGGCGCGTCGGCCGCCAACGTCGGCAGCTCGACCAGCACCGACTCCAGCTCGAGAGCGGGCAGGTCGGACGCGCAGGTCGGGCACTCGGCGGCGATCGTATGGTCGAGGGTCACCACCGACCGAGCGGCGCGCACCACGCTCGGCTGCAGCTGCCGGGGCAGCTGCGGTCCGAGCTCGCCGAGCGTGGAGTGGGCCTCGGCCGCGAACTCCCGGGCGGCGGTCAGCCCGGACGTCTCGCCGGTGTCCGCGTAGCCGGCCAGCAGCTGCTCGCGCGCGGCCGTCGTGTCGGCAGCGAAGTCCCGGAAGGTGAGCTGCAGTGCCTCGATGTCGTGCTGCGTCAGGGGGTCGTCGGTGCTGACCTGCTCGGCCTCCCGGAGCCGGATGCGCGACCGCTCGATCAGTGCTTGCCCGTGTTCGATGCCGCCGTCGGCGAACGAGAGCCGGGCGTTCTCCAGCGTGCGCTTGACCGGGTAGAGCATGTCGCCGGGAAGCGCCTGCTGGCTGGCGGTGGCGACTCCGGCGCCGCCGCCCACGAGCACCAGGCTGGTGGCCGTGGCCACCAGCAGGCGGCGGCGACGGAGAGCACGGGGACCGGTTCGCGGCACTGAGGCCGGGCGTACCGGCGAGGCCTCGACGCGCCGAGCGGGAAGCTCCGCGGCGGCCGCGTCCATCAGGCGGGCGCGGAGGTCGTCGTGGAACTGCGGGTCTACGCCGGCCGGCGGAAGCTGCCTGAGGGTGCTCACGGTGTCCAGAAGGGACTGGAGGACAGGGTCCGCAGTCTGCTGATGGCCGTCCACGAGGCGCGCGAACTCCTCGGCGCGGCGGCGCGCGGGGAGGAGCGGGGTCATCGGCGTGGTCCTGTTCGTTCGCGTGCGGATGCGTGGCCGGCGAGGCGGGGCGCGATCGACGAGGTCAACGAACGACCCGGCCGCGAGGTTACGCGGCGTACTCGGAAGCCCACTCGACGACGCATCAGCCGACCCCGTCCGGCAGCAATTTGGCCAGATTGCGTACTGCGCGTAGTTGGAGCTGCTTCACGGCGCCCTCGGTACGCCGCAGTGCCATGGCGGTCTCGGCGATCGACATTCCCTGGAGAAAGCGCAGCACCAGGCACTCCTGCTGCTCGGTGGCCAGCTGGCGCAGGCCGTCGAGCAGCGCCTGATTGGTCAGGCCGGCGATCACGTCGTCCTCGGGGCCGGACATCGCGGTGTCGTGGTCGGAGAGGTCGTCGGTCGTGACCTCGAGCCGGTTTCGCCCCGATTTGTAGTGGTCGGCCACGAGGTTGCGGCTGATCGTGATCAGCCACGCGCCGAAGTCCTTGCCCTGCCACTTGAATCCGGACAGGCTCCGCAGGGCGCGGAAGAAGGTCTCGCTGGTGAGGTCTTCCGCGAGCTGATGCGAGCCCAGCCGGTAGTAGAGGAAGCGGTAGACCGTGCTGAGGTAGTGGTCGTACAGCTGGCCGAAGGCGTCCGCGTCGCCGGCGCGCGCGAGATCGACCAGCGCCACCAACCGGGCGGTCTCCGGGTCGTCCGCGGTGTCGGGGGGCTGCTCGCCGCCGCGGCGAGGACCGGCTCCGCCGACGTCGAGCGCCTCGGCGAGCAGGCGCCCGTGGAGGGCCGCCGCGGGTGAGGCGGTGGCCGCGACCGGAACCGACGCCACCCGGACCCCGGCCGCGTAGAGCACCGCGATGCGCAACGCGGACAGGCCGGCGTCCACACGGACGTCTACCCGATGCATGAATCTCCCTCCCCGGCGAGGCCGAGGTGCCTTAGGCGGGCAGTTTAGGGGTCTTCTGCAGTCTTGTGAATCTGTGCGCGGCCTTCGGTGTCAAATCATTCGCCGCCGGATGGCGACCCCTGCCGCTATCGAACCGGTCGCCGCGCCGGCGCAGGCGGCGGCGAACAACCCGAGCCGCGCCGCCTTCCGCCCGGTCCGGTAGTCCCGCACCCGCCAGCCCTGTTCGCCCGCGTGCTCGCGTAGCTTCGGGTCCGGGTTGATCGCGCAGGGATTGCCCACGAGCGAGAGCATGGGGAGATCGTTGTACGAGTCGGAGTACGCCGCGCAGCGGGACAGGTCGAGCCGCTCGGCCTCGGCGAGGGCGCGTACGGCGTCCGCCTTCGCCGTACCGTGCAGCAGGTCCCCCACCAGCTCCCCGGTGTAGATGCCGTCCTCCTGCCGGGCGACCGTACCCAGCGCGCCGGTCAGCCCCAGCCGCGAGGCGATGATCTGCGCGATCTCGACCGGTGCCGCGGTCACGAGCCATACCCGCTGGCCCTGGTCGAGGTGCATCTGGGCGAGTGCGCGGGTTCCGGGCCAGATCCGGCGGGCCATCGCCTCGTCGAAGATCTCCTCACCGAGCGACTCCAGCTCCTCCGCTCGGTGGCCGGCGATGAACGACAGCGCCTCCTGGCGCGCCGACGAGACGTGGTCCGGGTCCTCGACACCGACGAGCCTGAAGTACGCCTCCCGCCACGCGGCCTTGGCAATGTCGCGGGTGGTGAAGAACTTGCGCCGATGCATGCCCCTGGCGAGGTGGAAGATCGCGGCGCCCTGCAGCACGGTGTTGTCCAGGTCGAAGAATGCGCCCGCCGCCGGATCTGGCGGCACGCGGAGTGAGGCCTCCACCTCGGCGGCCGCGGCCGAGCCCTCACCGGCGAGGACGGAACGCCGCTGAAGGTTGCGTCGGCGAGTGGGGGCTGCTGGCACAAGTCGAGATTAGCGGTGCGGGGACATCCTGGGGCACTGCCGAACGGCCAGTTCTGCAATCTCGGCGTGAGGCAGGGGGGCGGCGCGAGGAGGGTGGGGCGGCGCGAGGGAGGGGCCGGGGCGAGGACGCCCTGCGGTCGTCCGTCTCCGCCTTGTGCGACACTCGCGCTGTGGAGGGAGACGAGCCGGTCACGCGCATGATGGCGCGTACCAACCTTGCCGAGCTCGCCGCGGAGGCCGCAGCGAGCAGGCCCGAGCACACCGCGATCGTGGACGCCCACCGGCGGCTGTCGTGGTCGGAGCTGGATGCCGAGGTGTCGGCGGTGGCCAGGGGGCTCGACGCGCTCGGTGTGGTCGCCGGGTTCCGGATCGCGCTGATGCTCCCCAACCGGGTGGAGTTCGTCACGACATACCTCGGCATCCTGCGGGCCGGGCTGGTCGCCATCCCGCTGAACCCCGCGTCCGCGACCGGGGAGCTGGTGCGGGTGCTCGCCGACAGCGGCACCCGGGCCGTGGTCTGCGACGCCTCCACCGTGACCCAGGTGCGGGCCGCCGTCACCGGGCTGGCCGAGGCGCTCGAGGGAGCCGACGAGGAGTTGCGCGCCCGGTCGAGCGTTCCGCGGGTGGTGGTGGTGGGCGTTCCGCCGCTCGAGGAGGAGCGGGCGTACGCCGACCTGGTGTCCGGATCCGGGCCGCAGCCGGCGTCCCCCCGCGACCCGGAGGCGCTGGCCGTGTTGCTCTACACGTCGGGTACGAGTGGCCGCCCCCGGGCCGCGATGTTGTCGCATCGGGCGCTGCTCGCCAACATCGAGCAGGCGGGCGATCTGGAACCGCCCGCGATGGTTCCCGACGACGTGGTCCTGGGTGTGCTGCCGATGTTCCACGTCTACGGCCTGAACGCCGTACTCGGCCAGGTGCTGCTGCAGGCGGCGACCCTCATCCTGGTCGGCCGGTTCGACCCCGAGTCGACGCTCGCGGTCGTCGAGCAGGAGGGCGTCACGAACCTGCCGGTGGCGCCGCCCGTGCTCACGGCCTGGGCGGACCGCGATGACCTACGCGAGCGCGTGCGCTCGGTTCGGGCCGTGACCTGCGGCGCGTCGCCGCTGGCGGTGGAGACCCACACCCGGTTCGAGGAGGCGACCGGGGTGACGGTCCAGCAGGGCTACGGCCTGACCGAGGCCGCTCCGGTCGTGACCTCGACGCTCGCCTCGCCGCAACCCAAGCCGGGATCGGTCGGCCGGCCGCTGGAGAACGTCGAGGTGCGGATCGTCGACGCCGACGGGCAGGACGTCCACGACCAGGATGCCGGCGAGATCTGGGTGCGTGGTGCGAACCTGTTCAGCGGTTACTGGCCCGATGGTGAGGAGGGGCCGGACGCCGACGGCTGGTACCCGACCGGTGACGTGGGCTATCTCGACGCGGACGGCGACCTGTTCCTGGTCGACCGGATCAAGGAGATCGTCATCGTGCGCGGCTTCAACGTCTATCCGTTCGAGACCGAGCAGGTCATCGCCGAGGTCGACGAGGTGGCGGAGGTGGCGGTCATCGGGGTCGACGACGAGCGCGCCGGTGAGGCCGTGGTGGCGTACGTCGTACCCGAACCGCACGCCGGCCTGCCGGAGGACCGCCTGGCCGCGATGATCCGGGACCATTGCGCGGCCAGGCTGGCGGAGTTCAAGCAGCCGCGCGACATCCGGGTCGTGGACGAGCTGCCGCACTCGGTGACCGGGAAGGTCGCCAAGGGGCGGCTGCGTGATACCGAGCGACGGCGCGAGATGGGGCTGGCGTGACCGAGACCGCCCGTGTGGTCCTGCTCTCGAGGCCCGGCTGTCACCTCTGCGACGACGCGCGACAGGTGATCGCCGGGGTGTGCGAGGAGCTCGGGGTCGGCTGGTCGGAGGTCGACATCACCCAGGACGCCGATCTCGAACGCCGTTACGGGGAGCAGATACCGGTCACCATGGTCGACGGCCGCCAGCACGACTTCTGGCGGGTCGACGGCGACCGGCTGCGGAAGGCGCTGACGCCGGCCTGACCAGTGGCCGGCTCGGCTCGGGCATCTGCAGCCTCGGGAGCAGTTCATGCACCAGCGGGCCGATGCCGAAGGCGTACAGCGCCGTCCCCACGCCCACGACGCCGCCCAGCAGCCAGCCGACGGCCAGCACGGAGACCTCGATCGTGGTGCGCACCAGACGCACGCTCAACCCGGTGCAGGCCACCAGACCGGTCATCAGGCCATCCCGCGGACCGGGGCCGAGACCGGCCCCGATGTAGGCCGCGGTCGCCAACCCGTTCAGCGCGACTCCGAGCACGAGCAGCACGATCCGCCAGGCCAGGTGGTCGGGAGCCGGCAGGACCGCGAGACCCAGATCGGTGGCCAGCCCGACCACCACGACGTTGCACACGGTGCCGATGCCCGGGCGCTGGCGAAGCGGAATCCAGGCCAGCAGCACCACGGCGCCGAGGGCGATGACCACCGTCCCGAAGCTCAGCGGAAGGTTCCGGTTCAGGCCGTCGTGCAGCGCGTCCCACGGGCTCAGCCCGAGACCGCTGTGGACCATCATGGCCATCGAGAGGCCGAAGAGGACGAGCCCGGCGAAGAGCTGGCCGAGTCGACGGGCGGGGTGCGGCGAGATCATGGCCCCCAGGATTCGGCAAAGTGGTCTGTAATTCCATAGCCAATGCTGTAATAGTGGTCTGCATGGTCGCACACGTCACCGCCGCCCGGGTGGCCGGGCTGCTCGGGTCGTGGTCCGGGTCCGGACCGGCGTACTCCCGTCTCGCCGAGGGCATCCGGCTGCTGATCAGCGACGGCAGGATCCCGCCGGAAGCCCGCCTGCCCAGCGAGCGGGAGCTGACCGCGGCGCTCGGCGTGAGCCGTACGACGGTGACCGGGGCCTACACCACGCTGCGAAACCGCGGGTTCCTCGCCAGCCGTCGCGGGGCCGGGAGCTTCGTCACCCTGCCGGCGGCCGGCGGACACGGTCATCGCGGACTCACCCCGGGCGGCGTGCCGGACCACCTGATCGACCTCACCTGTGCCGCGATGCCGGCGGCGTCGGGAGTCGCCGCGGCGTACGAGGCGGCGGTCGAGGAGATGCCCGCCCTGCTGGCGACCATCGGTTACGAGCCGCTCGGCCTGGAGAGTCTGCGGGAGATCATCGCCGAGCGCTACGGGCGGCGCGGTCTCCCGACCTCGCCGGACCAGGTGCTGGTGGTCGCCGGCGGGCTGGCCGGCGTGGCCCTGGTGTTGCGCGCCGTGGTGGAGACCGGCGACCGGGTAATGCTGGAGAGTCCGACGTACGCGAACATCTCCTCGGCCGTGAGCCGCAGTGGTGTCCGTGCCGTGTCGGCGCCGGTGGCCCCCGACGGATGGGACATCGAGGTCTTCGAGTCCACCCTGCGTCAGGCGGCGCCCCGGGCCGCGGTCGTGATCCCGGACTTCCACAACCCCACCGGGGCGTTGATGGCCGCCGAGGATCGGCAGGCGTTGGGGCGAGCGCTGGCCCGCACGCACACGATGGCGATCGTCGACGAGACCCTGGTCGACATCTTCCTCGACGTCGAGGACCGGGACATGCCCCCGCCGTTGGCCGCATTCCATCCGAGCGGTGTCGTGTGCGTCGGCAGCACCAGCAAGTCGTTCTGGGGCGGGTTGCGCATCGGCTGGATCCGGGCGCCGGAGCCGCTGGTCTCGGCGCTGCTGTCCGCGCGCACCGGCCTGGACCTGGGGGCGGCCGCCCTCGAGCAGCTGGTGGCCGAGCGCCTTCTGCGGGACGCCTCGCGGGTCTTGGGTCTGCAGCGGGAGCTCGTACGAGCGAGGCGGGACGCGCTCATGTCCGCGGTCCGCGCGCGGCTGCCGGAATGGCGCTTCGTGCGCCCGGCCGGTGGTCTCGCGCTGTGGTGTGAGCTCCCCAAGCCGTTGAGCAACGGCCTGGTGGCCGCCGCGGAGCGCCATGGCGTGGCGCTGGTGCCGGGCTCGCGGTTCTCCGCGTACGGGGGCCTGGAGCGGTTCGTCCGGCTGCCATACACACTCTCGGAGGAGCGGCTCGACCAGGCGGTCTCCGGTATCTCGCAGGCGTGGAGCGAGGCCGACGTACCCGCGGCGTACCGGCCGGATCGCCCGCTGATCGCCTGAGTGGGGGTTGTCTCATTCGCCCGGCCGATTTTGTTCGCACGTTCACAAGCTCCTAAAGTGGGTCAGTGGCACCAGCGCGGCTCGACCGCCGAGTCGCGGGTCGGGTAGGCAGCCAGGAGTACTGTGACCCCACGCAACCGCCGGAACAGCACCCGGGATGAGCGGCCGGACCGCGGAATCCCGGAGGCCACCGTTGCCCGGCTGCCGATCTATCTCCGGGCGCTGACCGCCCTGTCCGAGCAGGGCATCACGACCTCCTCCAGCGAGGATCTCGCGACCTCGGCCGGGGTCAACTCCGCCAAGCTCCGCAAGGACCTCTCGTACCTCGGCTCCTACGGCACCCGCGGCGTCGGCTACGACGTGGACTACCTCCGCTATCAGATCGCCCGCGAGATCGGGCTGACCCAGGACTGGCCAGTGGTGATCGTCGGAATCGGAAACCTCGGACAGGCCCTGGCCAACTACTCCGGGTTCGCCTCGCGCGGATTCCAGATCGTGTCGCTGATCGACGCGGACCGGCAGCGGGTCGGTGAGCAGGTCGGCGACCTGGAGATCGCGGCGTACGCCGACCTCGCCGAGATCGTGGAGAAGCACGGCGTCGCCATCGGGGTGATCGCCACACCGGCACCCGCCGCGCAGGGCGTATGCGACGACCTGGTCGCCGTGGGCGTCACCAGCATCCTGAACTTCGCGCCGGCCGTGCTGTCGGTGCCGGACGGAGTCGACGTGCGCAAGGTCGACCTCTCGATCGAGCTGCAGATCCTCGCCTATCACGAGCAGCGCAAGGCGATGTCCGATGATGTCCTCGCCCCGCCCGGGCTGCCGGTGCCGGAGCCACCCGCGGTGACCGTGGAGGTGGAGTCCGCATGAGTGTGCTGGTCGTCGGCGTCTCCCACCAGACCGCGCCGGTGCCGGTTCTCGAGCGTCTGGCCCTCGACTACGACGGGGTGGGCAAGCTGATCGCCGAGCTGTCCGACAGCCCGCATGTCCAGGAGGCGGCGGTGGTCTCGACCTGCAACCGGGTGGAGATCTACGCGGAGGTCGACCGGTTCCACGGCGGTGTCGAAGACGTGTCCGCGATGCTCGCCGCGCGCGCCGGTGATCGGCTCGAGGACGTCACCCCGCATCTGTACGTCCATTACGAGGAGGGGGCCGTGGCGCATCTGTTCGCCGTGGCCTCCGGGCTCGATTCGATGGTCGTCGGCGAGAGCCAGATCCTCGGCCAGGTACGCGAGGCCCTTCGTCGGGGCCAGGACCTCGGCTCGGTGGGCGGCTCGCTGAACCCGCTGTTCCAGCAGGCGCTTCGGGTCGGGAAGCGGGCGCATGCCGAGACCGACATCGACCGAGCCGGCCAGTCGCTGGTCGACGTCGCACTCGACCGGGTGCCCGGCGATCTCGCGGGCAGCCGGATCGTGGTCGTGGGCGCCGGCTCGCTGGCCGCGCTCACGGTCACGACGCTGAGCCGGCGCGGCGCGAGCGACGTCGTACTCGCGAACCGCACGCCGTCCAAGGCCCAACGGCTCGCCGGGCTCGTCGGTGGGCAGGCGGTCCCGCTTGCGCGGTTGCCGGAGGAGATCGCCGAGGCGAACCTGCTGATCTCGTGTACGGGCGCCACCGGCGCCGTGGTGACCCCGGCCGAGATGGCGGGCCGGGACGGCGGCCGGGAGCTGCACATACTCGACCTGGCTCTCCCCCGCGACGTCGACTCCGCGGTGGCGGAGCTGCCGGGCGTGCGGCTGGTCGACCTGGCGATCCTCGCGCACGAGCTGGAGTCCAGCGGCGCCGCAGTGGACGTCGACGCCGTACGCCAGATCGTCGCCGAGGAGGTCGCGGCCTTCGACTCGGCCCGCCAGGCCGCCCAGATCACGCCGACCGTGGTCGCCCTGCGGTCGATGGCCACCGACGTGGTCGACGCGGAGCTGGCCAGGCTCGCCGGGCGGCTGCCCGATCTCGATCCGGCGGTGCGCGACGAAGTGGTCCAGACGGTACGCCGGGTCGCCGACAAGCTGTTGCACTCGCCGACGGTCCGGGTGAAGGAGCTGGCCCAGAACCCGGCGGGCGTGAGCTATGCCGAGGTGCTGGGGGAGCTGTTCTCGCTCGACCCGAATGCGATCAACGCGGTGACCCGGCCGGAGGTCGATCCCCCGCAACCCGACCAAGACTCCACGGACCCGCCGGGTGATGCGCGATGAGCGGCCCGCTGAGGATCGGCACCAGGCCGAGCCCGCTCGCCACCCACCAGGCCCGGCTGGTGGCCGACGGGCTCGCGGCCGGCGGCTGGGAGACCGAGCTCGTACCGGTGAAGACCGAGGGCGACCTGAACCGCCACGCGTCGCTCGCGGAGATCGGCGGCACCGGGGTGTTCGTGAGCGCCCTGCGATCCGCGTTGCTGGACGGGACGGTCGACCTCGCCGTGCACTCGCTGAAGGATCTCCCGACCGGGGCCGCGGACGGCATCGCGCTGGCCGCCGTACCGGTCCGGGAGGACCCGCGCGACGCGCTCGTGGCCCGCGACCGGCTCACCCTCGCCGAGTTGCCGCCCGGGTCCCGGGTCGGCACCGGCTCCCCGCGTCGGGCGGCGCAGCTGCTCGCCCTCGGGTTCGGCCTCGACGTACGGCCGGTGCGCGGCAACGTCGGCACCCGGCTCGGCTATGTCGCCGACGGCGAGCTGGATGCGGTCGTTCTCGCCTTAGCCGGCCTTCGGCGGCTGGGCCGGGAGGACGATGTGACGGAGATCATGGACCCGTTGCAGATGCTGCCGGCTCCGGGCCAGGGCGCCCTCGCGGTGGAGTGCCGGACGGAGGACTCCGAGGTGATCACCCAGGTGTCGGCCGCGCTGGAGGACGCGGGCACCCGGGCGGCCGTGACCGCCGAGCGCAGCCTGCTGGCTGCGCTGGAGGCCGGGTGCACGGCGCCGGTTGGCGCGCTCGGCGAAGTTGCATTGGGTGACCAAGGCGAGGAAGTCTGGATCCGTGCCGTCGTGTGCGCGCTCGACGGCATGCAGACGGTCCGGATGTCCGCGACCGGCCCGATCGACGACGCCGCCGGGCTGGGAGTACGCCTCGCGGAAGCCATGATCGCCGACGGTGCCGGTGAACTGCTCGGGGAGCGGGTGTCGTGACCACGAATCGACGGCAAGTCAGGAAGAGAAACGCTGTGACGAGTACGACCGCGACCAAGTCGGAGGCTCACAACGCGAAGCCGGTCAAGAAGACCGGCACCCGCCGAGCCTCGTCCGAAGGGCAGTCAGGCAAGGCGCGCACGAGCAAGACCGCGTCGAAGACGGAGTCCGCGACCCGGTCCAAGACGACCAGCGCAAAGTCGCAGGCACCGACCCGGGCTCGGACGACCGCGTCCGCGACCAAGGGCCCGGCCAAGAAGCCGGCGACGAGCGGCACCGTCCGTGCGAAGAAGAGCAAGTCCACATCGCAGACCGCGGAGCAGCCGAGTCGTCCGATGGGCCATGTGGCGTTCGTCGGTACCGGCCCGGGCGCTGCCTCACTGCTGACTCTGCGTGCTGCCGAGCTCATCCGGAGCGCCGAGGTCATCATCACCGAGTCCGACGAGCATCGCGAGCTGGTGCGGGCCGTCTGTCCGGGCTTCGGCGGCGAGTTCGTCGACGGCGGCTTCGACCAGGACGGCGAGCCGCTCACGCAGGCGTCCCGGGGGAGGCTCGTCGTACGCCACGCCAAGAACGCCGAGAACGTCGTACGCCTGCTCACCGGCGACCCGTGGATGTACACCGCCGGGCCGGAGGAGGCGTCCGCGTGCATCAAGGCGGGCATCGCGATCGACGTCGTACCGGGCGTCTCACCGGTCACCGGCATTCCGGCGTATGCCGGAGTTCCGCTGACCAGCCGCGCCCATCAGGAGGTGTCCGTCGTCAACGCGGCGGAGTCCAAGGTGGACTGGTCGCAGTACGGCGGTCCGGCCACCCTGGTCCTGCTCTCCGCGGTCGACTCGATCGGCGAGGTGGCCAAGGAGCTGGTGGCCGCCGGCCGTCCCGGGAACACGCCGGTGGCGATGACCACGGCGGGTACGACGACCGAACAATCCACCGTGGTGTCCACGCTGGACTCGATCGCGGCCGACGCCAAGGCCGCGAAGGTCCCGCCGGTCGCGGTGACGATCGTCGGCGAGGTCGTACAGATGCGGGAGGCGTTGTCGTGGTTCGAGACCAAGCCGCTGTTCGGGTGGCGGGTCCTCGTGCCGCGGACCAAGGAGCAGGCGGAGTCGCTGTCCACCCGGCTACGTGAGCACGGCGCGGTGCCGGAGGAGGTGCCGACCATCTCGGTCGAGCCGCCGCGCAACCCGCAGCAGATGGACAAGGCGGTCCGCGGCCTGGTCGAGGGGCGTTACGAGTGGATCGCGTTCACGTCGGTCAACGCGGTGCGCGCGGTGCGGGAGAAGTTCGAGGAGTACGGTCTGGACTCCCGGGCGTTCAGCGGCCTGAAGATCGCCGCGGTCGGCGAGAAGACCGCGGAGGCGATCGCCACCTGGGGGATCCGTCCCGATCTGGTGCCGTCCGGTGAGCAGTCCGCGCGCGGGCTGCTGGAGGACTGGCCGCCGTACGACGAGGTTCTCGACCCGATCAACCGGGTCTTCCTGCCCCGGGCAGACATCGCCACCGAGACCCTGGTGGCCGGGCTGATCGACCTCGGCTGGGAGGTCGACGACGTGACGGCGTACCGGACCGTGCGTGCGGCCCCGCCTCCCGCACCGACGAGAGAGGCGATCAAGACCGGCAGGTTCGACGCCGTGCTCTTCACGTCGTCGTCCACGGTCCGCAACCTGGTCGGGATCGCCGGCAAGCCGCACGCGTCCACGGTCATCGCCGCGATCGGCGCGAACACCGCGAAGACCGCCGAGGAGCACGGCCTGCGGGTCGACGTCCTGGCGCCGCAGCCGTCGATCGAGGAGCTGACCGAGGCGCTGGCCGACTTCGGCGCCGCCCGGAGGCTGTCGATGATCGCGGACGGCGAACCCGTGACCAAGCCGTCGCAGCGGCGTTCGTCCGCGCGCCGCAGGGCGACCTGAGGGGCCGGGGCGATGGGATACCCGACAGAACGCCCGCGGCGGTTACGCCGCACTCCTGCCATGCGCCGGCTCGTCGCCGAGACCACGGTCGAGCCGAGGGAGCTCGTGCTGCCGTTGTTCGTACGCGAGGACGCCGCCGAGCCGCAGCCGATCGCGAGCATGCCCGGCGTCGTGCAGCACAACCGGGACTCGTTGCGCAAGGTCGCGGTCGAGGCGACGACCGCCGGGGTGGGCGGCCTGATGCTCTTCGGCATACCCGCACACAAGGACGCCACCGGATCCGGCGCGGTCGACCCGGACGGCATCCTCAACCAGGCGATCCGGGACGTCGTCGCCGAGGTCGGCGGCGACACCGTGGTGATGGCCGACCTGTGCCTGGACGAGTTCACCGACCACGGGCACTGCGGCGTACTCACGCCCGACGGATCGGTGGACAACGACGCGACGCTGCGGATCTATGCCGAGATGGCGGTAGCGCAGGCCGAGGCCGGCGTGCACACGGTCGGACCCAGCGGGATGATGGACGGCCAGGTCGGGGCCATCCGGGAGGGGCTCGACCGGGCCGGTTTCGCCGATGTCGCGATCCTGGCGTACGCCGCGAAGTACGCCTCGGCGTTCTTCGGGCCGTTCCGCGAGGCGGTCGACTCCTCGCTGCGCGGTGATCGCAAGACGTACCAGCAGGACCCGGCCAACGCGCTCGAGGCGCTGCGCGAGGCCCGGCTCGATGTCGAGGAGGGCGCGGACGTCGTGATGGTGAAGCCCGCCCTGGGTTATCTCGACATCCTCGCCGCGGTTCGCGACACGGTCGACGTGCCGGTGGCCGCGTACAACGTCTCCGGGGAGTACTCCATGGTGGAGGCGGCCGCCGCCGCGGGCTGGATCAACCGGGAGGCCGCGATCATGGAGACCCTGACCTCGATCCGGCGGGCCGGGGCGTCGTTCATCCTGACCTACTGGGCGACCGAGGTGGCCCAGTCGCTCGGCCGCTAGGAGCGTGTCGCCGTCTCCCATCCGCCGCATGCTGCGCGGCGACCGGTGGACGGCTCGTCGCTCGGCCGGCGTTAGACCGATCTCTACGATCCGCGGGACTCCGCGACTCGGCGCATCCAGTACCGGAACCAGTTGTCGCCGTACGGCAGGTACACCCGGACCGGGATATCCCGAACCGCAAGCTCGTCCAGCGTCTCGGGGCGGACGCCGAGCAGTTGCTCGACCGGCCGGGGTCCGAGCGCGGCGAGCAGGGCCTCGCGAAGCACGCCGTCGTGCGTGGCCAGGGCGAACTCCGCGCCGGACTCGGCCAGCCGGTGGGCCAGCCGGACGTACGCGACGTCGGTCTCCTCGCCGTACGGCAGCGCCCGGTCCGGCGGCTCGACGTAGGCGCCCTTGACGAGTCGTACGTAGAGCCCGGCCTCGACCAGCCGCTCCAGGTCGTCCGGCGCCCGGCGGAGGTTGGCCTGCGCCGTGGCCCCGAGCCGGTCCGCCAGACCCTGGGCAGCGGCCGCCAGGACGCATTCCAGCACGCTGTCGGCCCGGCCGTAGTCCTCCGCGCCAGATGTGCAATCTCGGCGCGAGGGTCGCAATGCAGCGGTGGGCGTGACCGGCTGCGGGCTCGAACGCCGGGCCGGGGAGCGACGCGCATTCGTTGCCGTGTTTGCTCGCCGTACCGTTCTCTGCTCGCCTGGTTACCGCTTGGCGCCCGAAATGTTCCTGATGTGGCACGGTTCGACGAGCAAACCGCAAGCTAGCGAGCAAAGACGACGCGAGGATGTCGGCCAGATGTGCAATCTCGGCGCGAGGAAGGGCGGTGCCGTCAGCGCGCGAGGAGGGGGCGGTGCGGTCAGCAGCCGAGGAGGCCGCAGAGCAGGCCGGCCAGGCCGAGGGACTTGAGGAGGTCGCCCAGCGGCTGGGAGAGGTAGCTCTTCGCCGCGTTCTCGGTCATGCCGGTGATCTCGGCCGCACAGGCGCTGATGGCCTTCTGCGGATCCGACAGGTCCGCGTCCGCGAACTTGTTGGCGCACATCTGGGTCGCCTTCGCGGCGCCGATCACGGTGTCCTGAACCGGCTTGGTCGCCTGCTTGACGGTGTCTTGAACCGGGTCCGGCTCTTCGTCATTGGGCGGCGTCGGCTCGGGGTCGTTCTTCGGCGGGGCGTCGTTGTCGGGTGGTGGGCCCTCGTCGCGCGGATTCTCGTTGTCTGGCTGGCTACCGCCACCATCACCGGTCTTGACGTGGTTACCAGAGTCAGAACCACGATCGTTCTTCCCGCGATTCTTGCCCGTGCGGTCTGCGGCCGCTCTTGGCGGCATCGCCGGGCGGAGGGTGAAGGACGCCGGCGTGGTGTTCGGCACCGCGGAGAAGTCACCACTGGCGTACGCCGCCGCGATCGCCATCACCAGGTCGACATACTCATCGCTGTGGTTGTAGCGGTGGACCGCGGTCCGTTGGCCGGACTTGGTGGACAGATCCTCGTCGCCGGCGCAGAGATACACCGCGGTCGCGGTGGCCGCGTCATAGATGTTCTGCGGGTCCTTCGTGCCGTCCTGGTTGGCGTCGACGCCCGCGACCCGCCAGGTGGCGGGGATGAACTGCATCGGCCCGACCGCGCGGTCGTACACCGGGTCGTTGTCGAGCAGGCCGCCATCGGAGTCGAGGATTCGGGCGGCGCCGCCCTTGCCGTTCAGCGGTACGCCGAGGATGCCCGGCCTCGCGGTGCCCTCGGCGTCCAGGCTGTTGCCCCCGAACCGGCCGTGATCCGACTCGACCCGGCCGATGGCCGCGAGCAGGGCCCAGCCGATGTTGCAGCCCGGGTCGGCCTGGTTGAGGATCGTCGCCGCACGCTGGTAGGCGCTGAGTGCGGTGCTGGGAATCCCGCTGATCCCGCCGGCGGCGGTGGCGGAGGTGATGGCCGATCCCGTGCGCGACGACGTGAGGCGGGCGCTCTCGCCGGCGGTCGTGGACGGCATGGCCACGCTGGCGGCCTGGTCGAAGATGTCGGCGGGCACCTCGGGCACGCCGGGGACGTCGGCCGCCGCGGGTACGGGGTTGTCGCCGGCGGCCGCACCGGCCGACCACGCGCCGGACAGCACCAGCAGCGGCAGCAGAGCGGCGACCCTCCGCCAGCGGGGTGCGGTCGCCTTTCGGCGTCCCTTGCCCATCGTTCCTCCGATTCCCTCCACCGGCGCCGCCCCTCAAGCAGACCGTTTCCTACGCCTGAGTAACGACACCTGAGCAGTCAGGTTACGCGATGAAGGGGTTCATCGCACGTAAAAGGTGACGAACGACCCATCGCCTCGACATTGAGGAGACGCTCCGGGCTCGCGAACATGACGCGATCCGGCCCCGACTTCGGTTCCCGGTGGCGCTCGGCCAGAATGGGCCGGTGACTGCTCAGGGCTATCCGCAATACGCCCCGGTCTCCGCCGGCCTGTACGCCCGGGCGCGCATGGTGACCCCGGGCGGCGTGAACTCGCCCGTACGCGCGTTCCACGCGGTCGGTGGAGTACCGCGGTTCATCACCTCCGCTCAGGGCCCCTACCTCACCGACGCCGACGGCAGGACCTACGTCGACCTGGTGTGCTCCTGGGGCCCGATGCTGCATGGCCACGCCCATCCGCACCTCGTCGACGAGGTCGCCCGGGCGTTGGCGGCGGGGACGTCGTACGGCGCGCCGACCCGCGCCGAGCTGGAGCTGGCCGAGCTGATCGTCGGCCGCACCCCGGTGGACCAGGTGCGCTTCGTGTCCTCCGGCACCGAGGCCACGATGTCGGCGATCCGGCTGGCTCGCGGCGTCACCCGGCGCGATCTGGTGGTGAAGTTCGCCGGCTGCTACCACGGGCACGTCGACGCCCTGCTCGCCGAGGCCGGGTCCGGCGTCGCCACCTTCGGGCTCCCGGGCACGCCCGGCGTTCCCGCGAGCGCGACCGAGTCGACACTGGTCTTGCCGTACAACGACCGGGAGGCGGTCGCGGCCACCTTCGCCGAGCACGGCCACCGGATCGCGTGCGTGATCACCGAGGCGGTGCCGGGGAACATGGGCGTGGTCCCACCCGTGGACGACTTCAACGGCTTCCTCGCCAAGACGTGCTCCGCCCACGGCGCGTTGTTCATCTCCGACGAGGTCATGACCGGCTTCCGGGTGAGTCGTCGTGGACAGTACGGCGTCGACGGCGCCGGATGGCGGCCCGACCTGATGACCTTCGGCAAGGTGATGGGCGGCGGCTTCCCGGCTGCGGCGTTCGGGGGGCGAGC
Source organism: Propionibacteriales bacterium (assembly GCA_009377795.1). Taxonomy (GTDB): domain Bacteria; phylum Actinomycetota; class Actinomycetes; order Propionibacteriales; family Nocardioidaceae; genus WHTJ01. Next base: position 31,031 of record WHTJ01000046.1, read on the forward strand.
CGAGATCATGGCCGAGCTGGCGCCGGACGGGCCGATCTACCAGGCCGGCACGCTGTCCGGGAACCCGGTCGCGATGATCGCCGGGCTCGCGAACCTGCGGCTCGCCGATCACATGGCGTATGACCGGCTTGACGAGGCCTCCGCCCGGCTGCAGCGAATGGTGAGCGAGGCGCTCACCGAGGCGTCGGTCCCGCATGTGGTGTCGGCGGCCGGGAACCTCTTCAGCGTGTTCTTCGTCAAGGACGATGACACGACCATGACGAGCGTGCGGGACTTCACGGACGCGAGACGGCAGGACTCCCACCGGTTCAAGATGTTCTTCCACGCGATGCTGCAGGCGGGGGTGTACCTGCCCCCGAGCGGATACGAGGCATGGTTCGTGAGCACGGTGCACGACGATCAGGCGATGGAGCGGATCGCCGCCGCGCTGCCGGGCGCGGCATGGGCCGCGGCCCACGCTCGGAGTGACGGCGAAGGGAAGCGATGAGCACGGAGTCCGAGCGCACCGTCGTGCATCTGTTGCGGCATGGAGAGGTGCACAACCCCGCGGGCGTTCTGTACGGCCGGATGGCCGGGTATCACCTCTCCGACCTGGGCCGGCAGATGGCCGAACGGGTCGCGGACGAGCTGGCCGGGCGGGACATCGTCCATCTGGTGTCCTCGCCGTTGGAGCGCGCACAGCAGACCGCGGCTCCGTTCGTGGAGCGCCTGGGGCTCGACATCACGACCGACCGGCGGGCGATCGAGGCGGCCAACTACTTCGAGGGCAAGTCCTTCGCGGTGGGCAGCGGCGCGCTGTTTCGGCCGTCCGCCTGGTGGCACCTGCGCAATCCGGTCCGGCCCTCCTGGGGTGAGCCGTATCGCCAGCTGGTACGCCGGATGCGGGACACGATGGACGACGCCCGGATCGCGGCCGCCGGTCACGAGGCGCTCGTGGTCTCACACCAGCTCCCGATCTGGATCGTGCGGTGTGCCGTCGAGGGCCGGCCCCTGGTGCATGACCCGCGGCGGCGGCAGTGCACGCTGTGCAGCCTGACGTCGTTCACGTACGTCGGGGACGAGATCGTGTCGGTGGGTTACTCGGAGCCCGCGGTCGACCTGCTGCCGGTTCGTGAACGCAAGGCGAAGTTCTCCGCGGGGGCTTGAGAGTGCTTCTTCGTCGTACGCCTGCGGGTGCCGCCCGCGGCATGCTGGGCGGTCTCGCGGTGGTCGTCGCGGTGGTCGGTGCCGGCTGCTCGCAGACCCAGGGCGGACCCCAGGGCTTTGTCAGCGGTGGTGGCACCGTGACGGTGATCGAGGCCGGCGAACGCGAGCCGGCTCCGGAGCTGACCGGCGAGACCCTCGACGGCGAGCGCCTGTCGCTGGCGGACTTCGGCGGCCAGGTCGTCGTGCTCAACGTCTGGGGGTCCTGGTGCGCGCCATGCCGGGCGGAGGCCCCCGACCTGGTCAAGGCGGCGAACCGGCTCGAGGCTCGCGGCGTCCAGTTCCTGGGCATCGACGTGCAGGACGGGGACAAGGCCAATGCCACGGCGTTCGTGCGCAACTTCGACGTTCCGTACCCGAGCATCTACGACCCCGACGGCTCGACCCTGCTCGGCTTCCGGGACACGCTGCCGCCGAATGCGATTCCGAGCACGCTGGTGATCGACGGCGACGGCCGGGTGGCCGCGCGAGTCCTCGGCTCCGTGACCGAGACCACGGTCGTCGATCTGGTGGACGAGGCATCCGGCGGGCCGTCATGAGTGAGTGGTTCTGGGACACCGCGACGTCCGGGTCACTGCTGCTGGCGGTCCCGGTGGCCCTGGTGGCCGGGCTGGTGTCGTTTTTCTCGCCGTGCGTCGTGCCGCTGTTGCCGGGCTACGTGTCGTACATGACCGGGCTCAGCGGCGCCGACCTGCAGGACAGCACCGGCGCGCGGAGGCGGGGCCGCATGCTGCTGGGGGCGTTCCTGTTCGTGCTCGGCTTCGCCGTCGTCTTCATGAGCTACGGCGCCCTGTTCGGGGGTGTCGCCACCTGGCTCGGCGAGTACGAGGGAACGATCATGCGAGTGCTCGGGGTGGTGACCATCCTGCTCGGGCTGGTGTTCCTGGGCGGGCTGCCGTTCCTGCAGCGTGACGTGCGTATCCACAAGGTGCCGGGCGTCGGCCTGGTGGCGGCGCCGCTGCTCGGGGTGCTCTTCGGGTTGGGCTGGACGCCGTGCATCGGTCCGACGCTGGGCGCCGTGCTCAGCCTGAGCTACAACGAGGCGTCGGCCGGGCGAGGCGCCTTCTTGACCTTCTTCTACAGTCTCGGGCTCGGGCTCCCGTTCCTGCTGGCCGCGGTCGCCTTCCGCCGGATGCTGGGTGCGGTGGGGTGGGTACGCCGGCACCAGGTGTGGGTGACCAGGGCGGGTGGCGTGATGCTGGTCGCGGTCGGTGTGCTGTTGGTGAGCGGAATCTGGGACCTGCTCATCGCGGACATGCGGGGCTGGATCCAGGGATTCGAGCCGCCGGTGTGACGGACACGAGGAACCGGCCCGGCCGTACCACGAAGCGGGCACCGGCGCTGAACACAGTCGAGTTCCTGCGCTGGGCATGGCGGCAGCTGACGTCGATGCGCATCGCGCTCGTCCTGCTGTTCCTGCTCGCGGTGGCGGCGATCCCCGGCTCGCTCATCCCGCAGTCCACCGTCGACCCGGCGGCGGTGTTCTCGTTCCGGGAGAACAACCCGGACCTCGCCCGCTGGTACGACCGCCTCGGCATGTTCGACGTCTTTCGCTCCGTCTGGTTCGGCGCGATCTACCTCATGCTGATGGTGTCGCTGGTCGGCTGCATCGTGCCGCGGACGCGTCTCTACTGGCGAAGCTTCCGAGCCAAGCCGCCGGACGCGCCGAGCAGGCTGTCGCGGCTGCCCGCGCATCACCGCTGGGTCGATTCCGACGACGCCGAGACCGTGGCGGGACGCGTCGAGCAGGCGTTGCGGGATCGGCGCTATCGGGTACGCCGGTACGTCGACGGGTCCGGGCGCCAGGTCGTGGCCGCGGAGAACGGCCAGCTGCGCGAGGCCGGCAACCTCGTGTTCCACCTGGGGATCGTCGTCGTACTGCTGGCCGTGGCCTATGGCGCGCTGTTCGGGTTCAAGGGCGCGGCGCTGGTGGTGGAGAAGGAGGGTTTCTCCAACACCCTGACGCAGTACGACGAGTTCACCCCGGGGGCGTGGTTCGACACCACGGACCTGGATCCGTTCACCCTGACCGTCAGGGACTTCGACGTGACGTTCGAGACCGCAGGGGAGCAGCGCGGTGCTCCACGCTCCTTCCGTGCCGACCTCGGCTACGTCGAGCAGCCGGGCGCGAAGCCCGCGCCGTACGACCTCCAGGTCAACCACCCGCTGCGGGTCGGAAGCACCTCGGTGTTCCTGGTCGGGCACGGATACGCGCCCCGGGTCACCGTGCGCGACGGCGACGGGGACGTGGCGTTCCGCGGGCCGGTGCCGTTCCTGCCGCAGGACGGCTCGTACACCTCGATCGGTGTGGTCAAGGTGCCGGACGCCCAGCCGGAGCAGCTGGGTTTCGAAGGGTTCTTCCTGCCCACCCAGGCGTTCGACGAGACCCGCGGGCCGTACTCAGCATTCCCGGACGCGCTGAACCCGGCGCTCGTGCTCACCGCGTACTCCGGCGACCTGCAGATGAACACCGATGAGCCGCAGTCGGTCTATGTGATCGAGAAGGACAAGCTCACCCAGTTCAAGAACGACAAGGGCGATCCGTTCCGCCTGCTGCTGCGGCCCGGCGACACGGTGAAGCTGCCCGACGGCGCGGGCAGCTTCACGTTCGACGGCGTCTCCCGGGCGGTCCGGCTGCAGATCGGCAGCTCCCCAGGCAAGCTGCTCGCGCTGCTCGCGGTGATCGCCGCGACGCTGGGCCTGATCGCCTCGCTGTTCATCCGGCCGAGACGGGCCTGGGTGCGGGTCGACGGCAGCGGTGGCGATACCGTGGTCGAGGTCGCCGGTCTGGACCGGGTGGCGGGGGGCAATCTGGTCGAGGCCGTCGAGGAGATCGCGACCGCGACCCGTCGCGGACCGCAGGAGGAGGCCACGTGACCACAGAGCAGCTCGGCTACGCATCGAACCTGGCGCTGGTGTCGGCGACCATCGTCTACGCGCTCGCGATGCTCTCGCACATCGCGGAGTGGGCGAGCGCTCGGAAGGTCGTCGTACGCGAGCAGCCGCCGGCCGAGGCCCCGCGGGCCGAGCTGGTGGCCGCCGGTGTCCCGCCCGCCGGTCCGCCGGCTGAAGGTACCGCCGAGGGTGTCGCGGCGAGTGCGACCGATGCGGCGCCGCCGACGACGGGCGCCGAGGCGGAGCTCCGGACCGAGCGGTTCGCGCAGATCGGCGTCTCCCTCACCGTCTTGGCGTTCCTCGTCCATCTGATGGGGGTGGCGGCCCGCGGCTTCGCGGCCGGGCCCCGGGTGCCCTGGGGAAACATGTTCGAGTTCGCCACCACCGGCGCGCTCGCGGCGGTCGCGGCGTACCTGGTGGCGCTGAAGCTCTACCGCACGCAGTGGCTGGGGCTGCTGGTGACCGGGTTCGCCGTCGTGGTGCTCGGCGTCGCGATGCTGACGCCGGTCTATGTCGCGCCCGGGCCGCTGGTTCCGGCGCTGCACTCGTACTGGCTCGCGATCCACGTGTCCGCTGCCGCGATCTCCGGCGGTGCGTTCGGAGTCGGCGCTCTGGCTTCGGTGCTCTACCTGCTGAAGAGCCGGGCGGAGAGCCGTACGCCGGAGGTCCAGGGTGTCTGGTCGCGGCTGCCGGCGGCGATCGAGATCGACCGGATCGCCTACAAGGTGCACGCGTTCGCCTTCCCGCTGTGGACCTTCGGCGCGCTGATCGCCGGCCCGATCTGGGCGTACTACGCGTGGAGCCGGTTCTGGGGATGGGACCCCAAGGAGGTCTGGGCGCTGATCACCTGGGTGGTCTACGCGGCGTACCTGCACGCGCGGGCCACCGCGGGCTGGCAGGGTCGGCGGGCCTCGATCATCGCGTTGGTCGGCTTCGCGACGTTCCTGTTCAGCTTCATCGGCATCAACCTGTTCGGCTCCGGCCTCCACGCCTACGCCGGAGTCTGACAGCGGCGGCGCCGAGGACACCCCGGGCGATCGAGCCTCGCCTAG
>WHTJ01000047.1 GCA_009377795.1 Propionibacteriales bacterium
GAGTACGAGGAGACGTGGCACAGACAGCACACCCACCACGAGTCAGCTACGACCCCCGAACCCCCAACCGAAACCAGATAATCCAGTCACCGGAGAACCGGGGGAACCTCAGGCACTGATCGAGGCGAGTACCAGCCAGATCCGTGGGAGCACGCCGGTGCGCAACGCATCCGCAGGCGAGTAATGCCGGGCCGCTGGGATGTTCCGCGGCAGGCTGCTGTTCAGCCGCCGATCCACCGCCCATGCCTGCGCATCGATGTGTGCGGGCCACCAATGTCGAGGCGGGTCCGTGAGCAGGCGCCCGATCGCAGGAACGACGACCATAGCCACCAGACCCGCGAGGGCGAAGACGAGTTCGGTCCCCCGTTCGTCCAGCCAGGCGACCAGCGCGATGGTCGGAACGGCACCACACGCGAAGCCTCCCGTCACGAAGCCGCTCATCGCGACCCGGTTGTCCGGGAACCACCTCGCGATGGTGGTGAGGCAGGTCGAGTACAGCATGCCCGCTCCCGCCCCTCCGACCAGCGAGTAGCCGATGAGAGTGACGGCGAAGGCGTCGCCGTACACCAGGCTGAGCAACCCGACCGCTGACAGCAGTCCCCCGACCACGACGAGCCGGCCCGCGGAGAGCCGCGCGGAGCGGTGCAGCCACGACACCGGCACGGCCACACCGGCCTGGCAGGCAACGAAGACGGCCAGTAACCACAGGGTCTGGGTGTGACCCCATCCGTTCGACGCCTGCAGACCGGGGACCGCGATGCCGAAGCTGTACTGCAGCGGGCTGACCACGACCATGCAGACCCAGGCAGCCCACAGCTGGACGCGTCGGGAGTGGCCGCTGATCTCCTCCGCTGACAGGCCGATGCGGTAGTGCCGGCCGTACAGATCGGTCACCTCGCGGATGCCGGTAGAGATGCTGTGGTCGCTGGTGCTCGCCTGCATGACACCACCCTCTCCGGGCTATTGCATACCGTATGTAATGCATACACCCCCACCCGGTTCCTGTCCATACCTTCGGTTGAAGGCGCGAAGAAGTGCGCCCGAAGGGTTGATTTTAGTTCTGCATACAGAATACAGTCGTCCTTAGTCTGTACACACCACGTTGATGCCGGAAGAACCGGACGCTCCGACCCAAGGGACTGCCCGTGGACTTCATGGAGTATCAAGCGAAGGAGCTCTTCGCCAAGCGCGATGTGCCGGTGACGCTCGGCGTCGTCCTCAGGCACGCCGAGGATGCCCGTACAGCAGCGGAGGCCTTGGGTAGGCGTGTGGTGGTGAAAGCACAGGTCAGGACCGGGGGTCGGGGCAAGGCCGGTGGGGTGAAGCTCGCGGCCGATCCCGACGAAGCGGTGGAGATGGCCGGCCAGATCCTGGGCATGGATATCAACGGGCACACGGTGCACCAGGTGCTGGTGGCGCCGGCCGCCGACATTGCCGAGGAGTACTACCTCTCGTTCCTGGTGGACCGGGCGGACCGCACCTTCCTGTGCATCGCCTCGGTCGAGGGAGGGGTGGAGATCGAGGAGGTCGCACGGGCCAACCCTGGTGCGATTGCGAAGGTCGCGATCGATCCCCGGTCCGGCGTGGATGAGGCCAAGGCGGCAGAGATCGTGGCGGCTGCGGGCTTCCCGGCCACCATCGCCGCCGAAGCGGTCGACGTGGTGCTCAATCTATGGCGGGTCTTCGTCGCCGAGGACGCCTCGCTGGTCGAGGTGAATCCGCTGGTGCGGCTGGGCGACGGGCACCTCGAGGCGCTCGACGGCAAGATCACCGTCGACGCCAACGCCGACTTCCGGCACCCCGATCGAGCCCGGTTCCAGGACGCAGTCGCCGCCGACCCCCTGGAGGAGGCGGCGAAGACGAAACACCTGAGCTACGTCAAGCTCGGCGGGGAGGTCGGCATCATCGGCAACGGCGCCGGGCTGGTCATGTCGACGCTCGACGTGGTGGCGTACGCCGGTGAGAAGTACGACGGGGTCAAGCCCGCCAACTTCCTCGACATCGGCGGCGGCGCCTCGGCAGAGGTGATGGCCAATGGGCTGCAGATCGTCCTCGGTGACCCGCTGGTCAAGGCCGTGTTCGTCAACGTCTTCGGCGGAATCACCGCCTGCGATGCGGTCGCGAACGGCATCGTCGACGCGCTGCAGATGCTCGGCGAGGGGGCGAACAGACCTCTGGTGGTACGCCTCGACGGCAACAACGTGACGGAGGGACGCCGAATTCTCGAAGCTGCCGGACACCCGTTGGTGACCATGGTCGACACGATGGACGACGCGGCGGACCGTGCCGCCGAGCTGGCTGCGAAGGGCTGATCTGATGGCGATCTTTCTCAACGAGCAAAGCAGGGTAATCGTCGCCGGGATGACCGGCTCGGAAGGCCAGAAGCACACCCGCCGGATGCTCGCGGCGGGTACCAACGTGGTTGGCGGCACGAACCCGAGGAAGGCCGGCGAGAGCATCGACTTCGACGGCACCTCGGTCCCGGTGTTCGGCACCACCGCGGAAGCCATGGACGCCACCGGTGCCGACGTGTCGGTCGTCTTCGTCCCTCCGGCGGCCGCCATGGGAGCGGTCTTGGAGGCGGCGGACGCGGGCATGCCGCTGGTGGTCGTGGTCACCGAGGGTATCCCCGTCCATGACACCGCCCACTTCTTCTCGCACGCCCAGGCGAAGGGAACGACCCGAATCATCGGTCCCAACTGCCCGGGTGTGATCAGCCCGGGGCGGTCCAACGCGGGCATCATCCCGGCCGACATCACCAAGAGCGGGCCGATCGGCCTGGTGTCGAAGTCAGGCACGCTGACCTACCAGTTGATGTACGAGCTGCGGGACTTCGGGTTCTCCTCCTGCGTCGGCATCGGCGGCGACGCGATCATCGGCACCACTCACATCGACTGCCTGCAGGCCTTCGAAGACGACCTCGAGACCGACGCGATCGTGCTGATCGGCGAGATCGGAGGAGACGCCGAGGAGCGCGCCGCCGACTACGTAGCCGACCACATCAGCAAACCCGTTGTCGGCTACGTCGCCGGGTTCACCGCCCCGGAGGGCAAGACCATGGGGCACGCCGGTGCCATCGTCTCCGGCTCCGCTGGCACCGCGGAGGCCAAGAGACAAGCCCTCGAAGCCGTCGGCGTCAAGGTCGGCAAGACCCCCTCCGAAACCGCTCGCCTGATGCGCCAGATCCTGCAGAACGAATCCTGACCGCCTGCGGCCGGGAGCACGCGTGATCGCGCACGGCCTCAGGTCGCCGCAGGCGCAACTGGGCGAGGTGCAGCACCGGGCCCGTCGCCGGCGACCTTCCCCGCCAACAGGTCTGCCAGCGCGTGCACGGATCGAAGTGTCGGTGCTTCTGTGCCCGTCAGGTCGGCCAGCTCGACCAGCGCGCCGAGGATGACGTCGAGCTCGAGTGGCTTGCCCCGCTCAAGATCCTGCAGCATTGACGTCCTGTGCTCCCCCACGCGCTGCGCACCGTCGATGCGCTTGTCCACCGAGATGGCGGGTCGGCAGCCGACGGCCGCTGCGATCGCGACGGTCTCCTCCATCATCAGCCGGACGATGGTACGGGTGCCTTGATGCCGCGCGATCTCCACCATCGTCGCGCGAGCCAGCGCGCTGATCGGGTTGAACGCCGCGTTTCCCAACAGCTTGATCCAGATGTCGTGGCGAATGTCCTCTTCCACTGGACACTTCAGTCCTCCGGCAACCATGGCTTCGCTGAACGCCTGGCAGCGCTGCGACGTCTCCCCGTTAGGCTCCCCGATCGAGAACCTGGTGCCCTCGATGTGCCGGACCAGGCCCGGCCCCTCGATCTCGGTCGAGCAGTAGACGACGCACCCGATGGCACGTTCGAGTGTCAGCGTCCGCGTCACCTCGCCACCAGGGTCGACCGCTTCGACGCGACGACCCGCGTAAGGACCGGCAAGACCGTGGAAGTACCACCAAGGAATGCCGTTCTGCGCCGCCACGATTGAGGTTCGATCGTGTAGCAGCGGAGTGATCATCGGACCGCACGACGCGTAGGAGTTCGCCTTCAGACCGAGAAAGACGTAGTCGACCGGACCCACCTCGGTCGGGTCATCCGTCGCCGGGGCACGAGCGACGAAGTCGCCACGCGGACTCAGCACCTGGACTCCCTGCTCGCGAATTGCCTGGAGATGGGGCCCTCGGGCGATGAGGTGGACGTCGGCTCCGCCGCGGTGCAGGGCTGCGCCCACGTACGCACCGATCGCCCCTGCCCCCAGCACTGCAACTTTCATCCCAACTCCTTCGGCGAGTTCTGAGCTCTGCCTCCTGATCGGCGCCCTGAGGGGGACGCAGCCCACGCAGCGCCAAGTGGGACAGGCGCCAATGTACGGATTACGCAGCCGGAGTACGGTATACAGCATACAGTAGGTGGGATCCAAGACGGCGTCAAGAGTCCTGGGACGTCGCGGTGACGCTCGCTTTCAGGCCGCGACTGGTCGGCCGGCCGCTCGGCAGCACGGCGCTGAGCGCCGGGTCGAACACCACCCGAACGGATGTGCCCACCGGGGGGACGACGGTGTCGACCGGCAGGTGCGCCAGCAACGACGCGGCGCCGTTGAGCGTCACGACGCAGTGGCCGGGACCCGGACTGACTCTCTCGACGCGCACCGGCAGGCCACGCAGCTCCGTGCTCGGGCGCACCCCGGCCGCGAACACCGCGACCGTGGCGGGACCGGCTGCGCCGTCGAAGACAAGCCCCGTGGACGCCTCTCCCACCAGCACCGCGCCGTCCGGCTGCACCCGCGCGGGCACCAGGTTGTCGTAACCGACCAGCGCCGCCACGCTGTCGTCTGCTGGGTTGCGGTTGAGGTGCTCCGGGGTGCCGATCTGGTGCACCTGCCCGTCCACGAGCACGACGACTCGATCGGCGAACCGCAGGGCCTCCTCCGGCCGGTGCGACACGTGCATGACCGTGGTCGCACGGTCCGCCAGTGCATCGTCCAGATCGGCGAAGAACGCCGTACGGGACTGGGTGTCCAGGCCCGCGGCCGGCTCGTCGAGCAACAGCACTGCAGGGTCGAGGGCCAGTGCCCGCGCCAGGTTGACCCGTTGCCGCTCCCCGCCGGACAAGCTCACCGCCGGCCGGTCGGCGAGGTGGGTGATACGGAGTCGCTCCAACGCGGCGAGCGCCACGACGCGCCGGCGCCCGCGCGGAACCTTCCGCCACCGCAGCGGCAGCTCGACGTTGCGGAGGACCGAGGTCGTCAGCAACCCGGCCTGCTGCGTGGCATAGGCGATGCGGCGCCGCTGGTCGACGTCGGTCACCGGGCGGCCGTCGACCAGCACGGCACCGTGCGACGGCCGGTCGACCGCGCCGAGGAGACGCAGCAGTGTTGTCTTCCCGGCGCCGTTCGGCCCAAGCACCGCAACCCGCTCCCCGGGCCCGATCTCCAGCCGCTCGACGTGCAGCACCTCTCGCCCGCCACGGCGGTGCCGGATGTCGTGCGCGGTCAGTCGCGCGGCCACGCCGTCCTCCGGTGCTGCACCGACACGAGCAGGGCGTTGACCGCGAACGCGAGCCCGAGCAGCACCGCGCCGTAGAAGATCGCGGCGTCGAAGTCACCACGACCGACGTTCTCCACGATCGCTGTCGTCATCACCTGGGTGTGTCCATGGATGTTGCCGCCCACGATGCTCGCCGAGCCAACCTCGGAGATCGCGTGCCCGAAGCCCGCCATCGCCGCAGCCAGCAGCGGCAGCCGAGCCTCCAGCCATAGCCGCACGACTAACTGGCCACGGTTGGCGCCGAGCGCGCGCAGCTGGTCCGGCAGCTCCGGTGGGAGCTGCCGGACCGCGGCCATCGTGATGCCGGTGATCAGGGGCGTCGCGATCAGCACCTGCGCGATGATCATGCCGCGCACGGTGTAGATCAACCCGAGGTGGCCGAGCGGTCCGCTGCGCCACAGCACCATGGCGACCACCAGGCCGACGACCACCGTCGGCACCGCCATCCCGGTGTTGACCACGGCGGTGAGCAGCCAGCGGCGCCCCGCCCGCCACAGCGCAAGCGTCGTGCCGAGCGGGATGCCGATCACCATCGCGATCGCGGTCGCCGACAGCGACACCACGGCCGACCGGCTGAGCACCTCGTAGAGCGGCTCGACCATCAGTCCGCGTCCGGCGTGAACAGCGCCTCGCCGTACGTCTCGACGCCGAACTCACCGATCAGCCGCTGCGTCGAGTCCGACCGGATCCACTGGCCGAACTCCTCCGCACACGCGGTGTTGACGCCCTCGTCGTCGACGACGATCACGCTGTAGTTGTTGCGCAGGTCGGCCGAGCCCTCGAACACGATGTCGAGGTCGAGACCCTCCGTCGCGAGATAGGTGCCGCGATCGGAGAGGGTGTACGCCTGCTTCTGGCTGGCGATCGTCAGCGTATCGCCCATGCCCTGACCGGTGCCGATGTACCACGACCCCGACGGCTCGATGCCGGCCTCCTCCCACAGCGACAACTCCTTCGCCTCGGTGCCGGAGTCGTCGGCCCGCGAGGCGAACGGCTCCTGCGCCTGCGCGATTGCCGCGAGCGCGTCGGCAGCGTCGGCCGACTCGGCGACACCGGCTGGGTCGTCCGCGGGACCGACGAGGACGAAGTCGTTGTACATCACCGGGTTGCGGCTGACGCCGTGACCGGCGGCCATGAACGCCTTCTCGTCGGACGGCGAATGCACGAGCAACGCGTCCGCGTTACCGTTCTCACCCATGGCGAGCGCCTCGCCGGAGCCCACCGCCACCGTCTTGACCGTGCAGTCGCTGTCCTCCTCGAACTGCGGCACCAGCTCGTCGAGCAGTCCCGAGTCCTGGGTGCTCGTCGTGGTGGCCAGGATCAGCTCGTCTCTCGGGCTCGCGGAGGTGTCGTCCGAGCAGCCGACGGCCACCGCCAGCCACACGACGGCCAGCGCCGCCCACGCCGCGCGCCTCATGCCGCCACCCGAAGCTCGCCGCTGCGACGAAGGTCGTAGCCGGACAGCCCGGCCAGGCGGTCCTGCGTCGACGACGCCGCGAGGACGTCGATGAGCGGGCCCAGCAGCGCCATGGAACCCGGTTCGACGGCCAGCTCGAAGTCCTCCCACTCCAGCGGGATGAAGTCGGCGTCCACCGTCTCCGCCGCGGAGCGGACGGCCACGCCCGCATCGGCCGCACCGGTGGCCACCGCGACCGCGACGCCGAGGTGTGAGTCGCACACCTCACCCTCGGGTTGCGGGTGTACGCCGGCCGCGCGCAGCGCCCGGGCCAGCAGCAGCCGGGACCCGGTGCCGGGTCGTCGCCAGGCCAGCGCGCGCCCGGCCAGGTCGGCGGGCTCACGCACGCCCAGCGGGTTCCCCTTGAGTACGACGATGCCCTGCTCCCGGCTCCACAGGTGCACCAACGTGGCGGGACGGCCGCCGAGTGCCATCCGGGCAAAGGTGTCGTTGGACCGTCCGGTGCGGAGGTCGCGGAGATGCACCGCGGCCGCGTCCGCCCCGCCCTGGGCGAGCAGCCCGAGCCCGGCGACGCTTCCCCGACCGCCGTCGGCGCGCTCGACCGCCGGCCCGATCGACCGGAGCAACAGGTCCAGCGCGGGGTCGTCGCTGCCGGACAGACACAACGTTCCGACGCGGGCGCGCATCGCGAGCGCCCTCGCTACTGCGTCCGGCGTGACGACCGCTCGTGCCTTCGGCACGCCGGCGATGACGCCCGCCACACGCAGCCTCCCGTATGCGCGCGCGGCGGTGCCTGGGGAGCAGCCGATCCGGTCGGCGAGCGCACGCACGGACGGAACCCGATCACCGGGGGCGAGCCGCCCGGCGACGACATCGTCGACGACGGCCGCGGTCACGTTGGCCGTTTTCTGTGTCGTCTGTATCACAAACGCAGACTACAGATCATCGGATGCGTCGGCCAGTCTCCTCGGTGCCGTATCCGCCGAGCGCCTCGATCGATCGGTGGAACGCCGACGACTCCAGCAGCTGCCATAACGGTGCGAGCAGCGGGTCGTCGAGGGTGCGCGCCTCCAGCACCAGGTCGTAGGGCTCCCGGGCCACCGGCACGAAGTCGAGGCCGAAGGCGCGCGCGGCCGCGAGGATGCCGAGCCCGCAGTCTGCCCGGCCCGCCGCGACCGCTGCGGCCACCGCGAGGTGGGTCGGCTCCTCCCGGGCGTAGCCATTGATCGCCGAGGCATCCGCGCCGAGCCGCCGCAGCTCCTGGTCGAGCAGCATCCGGGTACCCGCGCCGCGCTGGCGGTTCACATAGGACAGGTCGCCGGCGGGCAGGTCCGCAAGCCCGCCGATACCGCGGGGATTGCCCGGAGGAACCAGCAGCCCCTGGTCCCGGTGGACGAGGCGCACGACGGCCAGCTCCCGGTCCGGCATCAACCGCTCCAGGTAGGGCAGGGTGTAGCTGCCGGTCTCCGGGTCGAGAAGGTGTGAACCGGCCACGTGGCACATCCCGTCGCGCAGCGCCACCAGGCCACCCAGCGAACCGACATTGGTCGACGCCAGCGTGAGCGTGGGGTCGGCGGCCCGCAAGGCGGTCGCCGTCAGGTCGATGACCAGGTCGTGGGAGCCGATCGCCACGATCGTGCGCTCCACCGCCGGCAGCGGACGCAGTAGCTGTACCGACACCTCGTCCCCTGCCAGGTGGCCCTCCACACCCGCGGGCACCGGCAGCAGCCCGTCGGCCCGCACCAGCGATGTCAGCACACCGGCCCCCCGGGGGAGCGGCGACGCGACCACCTGACCGTGCACCGAGCCGAGCCGCACGCGGACCCAGTCGTCCATACCCACCACCGACGGCAGCTTGCGGGCGAGCCGCGCGGTCACCATCGGACGGTGCGGCGGTGCGGCCCCCTCGAGCCCGGCGAGCATCGGCGCGACGAAGATCTCGAACGTCAGCGCCGCCGACACCGGGTAGCCGGGCACCCCGATCACCGGGGTCGCGTCCACCGCGCCGAGCACCACCGGGTGTCCGGGGCGTACGGCGACGCCGTGCACCGCGAGCACGCCGAGCTCGGCCACCACCCTGGCGGTGTAGTCGTCCCGCCCGGCGCTCGACCCGGCCACCACCATGACCAGATCCGCCTGCCCCGCCGCCTCGCGCAGCGTGGCGCCGATCTGGTCGATATCGTCGGGCACGATTGCCGTAGCCCAGGCCTCGCACCCTGCCTCACGGGCCTGCGCGACCAGCATCACCGAGTTCGTGTCGAGGATCTCCCCCTGCTGCGGCGGCGACCCGACCGGCACGATCTCGTCGCCGGTGGGGAGGACGGCGACCCGTGGCCGCCGGCGTACCGTCAGCTCAGTGGCTCCCGCAGCAGCGGCGGCGGCGACATCGACCGGGCGCAGCCGATGCCCCTCCGGCAGCAACAGCTCCGCAGCGCTTACGTCCTCGCCGATCGAGCGCACGTGTTGGTACGGCGGGACTGCGGCCATCAACTCCGCCTCCCGACCGCGGTCGGAGTCGACATAGTGCACCTGCTCGCGCATCACGACCGCGTCCATGCCCTCCGGCATAGGGTCGCCGGTATCGACCACCACGTAGGCGTCCGGAGCAATCCGCAGCGGAGTCGTCTGCGAGGCGCCGTTGGTGTCCCGGGCGAGCACCGCGATGCCGTCCATCGCGGCCACATCGCCGACCGGCGAGGAGCGCGTCGCCCAGACCGGCTCCGCGGTCACCCGCCCGACCGCGTCAGCCAGCGGAAGCGGGACCGCGTCCAGCCGCTCGGGGCAACCGGCGTCGGCGCAGGCGGCCGACCAGGCCTGGATGGCCGACTCGGCGGGTACGTCGCTGATGAACGGGCTGTTGTCCACGGGTGCCACGCTAACGAGGCACGGTTACCGGTACAGGGTGACCGTGACGGGCGTGCCCGCATCGAGCCCGGTCGCGGCCTCGGGGATCACGATGTACCCGTCGGCGCTGGTCAGCAACGAGAGCAGCGCCGAGAACCCGAACAGCGGGACGGCCGCGCCGTCGCGGACCTGCACCTGCACCACGTCGAGCCGGCCGGCCGCCGATGACACCGCCCGCGCCAAGGTGGCGATCGTGCTGGGCTCGGCTGGCGCGGCCGTGATACCGCCGACCAGGCGCAGGACCGGCAGCCCCACGGTGCGGAACACCACCAGCGCCGAAAGCGGGTTGCCGGGCAATCCGATCACCGGCACCTCCCCGCATTCGGCCAGCAGTGTCGGCTTGCCCGGCTTGATCGCCAGGCCGTGACAGAACACGCCCGACTCGCCGAGTGACTCGACCGCGGCGGCGGTCTCGTCGCGGGCTCCGACCGACGACCCCGCGGACACCACGACAACGTCACAGTCATGCACCGCCGACTCCAAGGTCTTGGTCAGCAACCCGAGCTCGTCCGGCACGATCCCGCGCAGCGACGGCTCGCCGCCCGCCTCGGTCACCAGCGCCGCCAGCGCCGACGCCGTCGCGTCTCGTACCTGGCCGTGCCCCAACGCCCGGCTGCTGGCGGGAACCACCTCGTCACCGGTGGAGATGATCGCCACCCGCGGTCGCCTGCGCACCTCCACCTCTTCGATGCCGGCCGCGGCGAGCAGGCCGAGGTCCTGCGCACGCAGGGGGCGACCCACCGGGGCGAGCTCGCCTCCCGCGGCGACGTCCTCGTCGGCTCGCACGATGCCCTCACCCACCGCGACCGGGCGGGTCACCTCGATGACGTCAGGCATCGTGGCCTGGGTGTGCTCGACCATGACGACGGCGTCGGCGTGTTCGGGGATGGCCGCACCGGTGGGGATCTGTACGCAGCCGCCCGGACGTACGTCGAACTCCGGCGCGACGCCCATCCGCACGGCGCCGAGCAGGTCGAGGTAGGCCGGAAGCCCGTCGCTGGCGCCGTACGTGTCGGCCGCCCGGACCGCGTAGCCGTCGACCGTCGACCGGGCGAACCCCGGCAGTGCCGAGCCGGACAGCACGGCCGATGCCGGTACCCGACCCAGTGCCTCGTGGCGGTGCACAGCCTCGGTGCCGACCCGGCGCCGAGGCTGGAAGCCCGCCAGTGCTTCCGAAACCGGCAGGGCAGTGAAGAACTCCGTGCCCGCCATAGTGGCCAGCTTACGGTGCCGATGGTGGCTCCGAGCCGCGGCCCAGCACGCTGACCACCGGCCCCATCGCCACCTGACCCAGGCCGCAGATCGAGGTCTTGCGCATCACGGCCTCCAGCTCGAGCAGGCGCGACCGCCGCTCGTCGTCGAGCGCACCACCGGACCGCAGGGTGTCGGTGAGCAGATCGTGGGCCTTCGCCGAGCCGACCCGGCACGGCACGCACTTGCCACACGACTCGTTCCGGAAGAACCGCAGCACGTTGGTCGCGGCCGCGAGCGCGTCGGTGCCCTCGGCGATCGCGACCACAGCGCCCGAGCCGAGCATCGAACCGGCGTCGGCGAGCGTGCCGAAGTCGAGCGGCAGGTCGAGATGCTCGGGGCCGAGGAAGTTCGAGGAGGCACCGCCGGGCTGTACGGAGTCGAGCGCCGCTCCCCCGGCGACTCCGCCGGCGAGGTCGAGCAGGTCGCGGATCGTCGTGCCCATCGGGACGCAGTAGACGCCGGGTTTCTCCACGTGTCCGGACACGGCGAAGAACTTCAGTCCGTGGCTGCCGTTGACACCCTGCTCCTGCCACCACTCGACTCCCCGCGACACGATGATCGGTACGTCGGCGAAGGTCTCGACGGAGTTCATCAGGGTCGGCCTGCCCCACAACCCGTACGTTCCGGGGAAGGGCGGCTTGTTGCGCGGTTCGCCTCGGTGCCCCTCCATGCACTCGATCAGCGCCGTCTCCTCACCGAGGATGTAGCCGCCCGGAGAGGTGAAGATGTCGAGGCTCAGTCTCCGGCCGGTGCCGAGCACGTCGTCGCCGACCAGTCCCTCGGCCCGCAGGGCCTCGATCTCGGCGCGGAGGACGGCCTCCTCCGGACCGTACTCGTGGCGGATGAAGACCCATCCCTCCTCCGCGCCAGTGACGACCATCCCCATCAGCATGCCCTCGAGCACCAGGTGCGGCTGCTCGGCCAGCAGCTGGCGGTCCTTGAAGGTGCCCGGCTCGGACTCGTCGGCATTGCAGATGGCGTACTTGACGCCGTCCCCGTCCACCTCGGCGGCGCGGACCAGCTCCCACTTCTTGCCGGTCGGGAACCCGGCACCGCCCATGCCGCGAAGCCCGGAGCGTTGCAGGTTGTCGAGCACCTGCTCCGGCGTGAACTCCCCGGACAGCAGTGCGCGCAGGGCCTGGTAGCGCTGCTCCCCCGGCGCGTACGGGTCATTGGGCCAGCCGTCCGGCGGGCGGTACGCGACAACCGCGCCGAGATCCGAGTCCCCGCGGCGCCGGCCGTCGACCGCGGCGTCGACGTCCTCGACCCGGACGGGCCGATCGTCGACCGTCGCAGCCGGCGCGATGTCGCAGCGGCCGGGGCAGGAGATCTGCACGACGTCGACGTCGTCGGAGGCGTCGTATCGCTGCTGGAGCCGTCGGATGCTCTCCTCGGACCCCTTCAGCCAGCAGCTCAGGTCGCGACACGCCCCAACGGTCACCCCCGCGGGTGGCTCGGTGAGGAAGTGCGGATAGAACGAGACCAGGCCCTCGATCTCGTACAGCGGCCGCTTCTGGTCGCGTGCGAGCGCCTCCAGCTCCTCGCGCGGCAGCCAGCCGTGCCGCTCCTGGATCGCCATCAGCATCGGGATCAGGCTCGGTCCCCGAAACCTGCCGGCGCGTGCCTCCACACCGGGCACGGCAGTACGCCGGTGATCCGTCGCTGTCACTGTCCGCCACCTCCGACTCGGGCGCTCTCACGGTCACCGACCGGGGCTATCCGCACGGCGCAGAACTTGAACTCCGGAATCTTGCCCGTCGGGTCGATCTCGTCGATCGTCAGCAGGTTCGCCGCGGCCTCACGGAAGTGGAACGGGATGAAGACGTTTCCCCGCGCCTCCCGGTGAGAGACCTTGACGTTCAGTGTGATCTCGCCGCGTCGCGACGTCACCCTGGCGAGGTCACCGTCGTGCAGGCCGAGCTCCTTGGCGTCCTCCGGGTGCAGGTAGGCCTCGGCACGCGGAGCGATGGCATCGAGGGCATACGACCGACGTGTCATCGAGCCGGTGTGCCAGTGCTGCAGCAGGCGGCCGGTGTTGAGGACGTACGGGTACTCGTCGCTCGGCAGCTCCTTGGCGGGCAGCCACTCGGCCGGGACCAGGTGCGCCAGCCCGTCGGCGGTGTTGAACCGCTCGTCGAACAGGACCACCGTGCCGTCGCTGTGCGTGGGGTCCGGGTTCGGATACAGCTTTCCCGATGGCCCGAGGTTGTCGTACGTCAGGTTGGTGTAGTCGGACATCAACGGCACCATCTCGTCGAACACCTCGCGCGGCGACCGATAGTTCCAGTCCAGACCCAGCCGCTGCGCGATGTCCTGCACGATCTCCCAGTCCACCCGGGCCTCACCCGGCGGGTCGAACAGCTTCCGGCCGAGCTGTACCCGCCGGTCGGTGTTGGTGTACGTGCCTTCCTTCTCCAGGTACGACGACGCCGGCAGGATGACGTCGGCGAACTCGGCGGTCTCGGTGAGGAAGATGTCCTGCACGACGAGGAAGTCGAGCTTCGACAGCGCCTTGCGGACCTTGTTGATGTTGGGGTCCGACAGGAACGGGTTCTCACCGAGCATGTACATACCGCGGACGCCGTCGTCGAGGATCGACTTGATGATCTCGGTGACGGTGAGGCCGTTGTCCGGGTTGAGCTCCGTGCCCCAGGCTCGCTCGAAGGTCGCGCGTACGTCGGGACTAGTGGCCGGCTGGTAGTTCGGGTAGAACATCGGGATCAGCCCCGCGTCGGAGGCACCCTGCACGTTGTTCTGGCCGCGGAGCGGATGCAACCCGGTGCCCGGCCGTCCGACGTTGCCGGTGATGGAGCACATCGCGATCAGGCAACGGGCATTGTCCGTACCCGTGGTGTGCTGTGAGATTCCCATTCCCCAGTAGACGACGCCGGCTTTGGCCTCCCCCCAGACTCGGGCAATCTCGCGGATCATGTCGACGTCGACCCCCGTGATCTGCGCAGCCAGCTCCGGTGGGTACGCCGCGACGGTCTCGGCGAGCGCGTCGTAGTTGGAGGTACGGCTGGCGATGAAGTCCCGATCGACGAGACCGAGTCGGATGATCTCGTGCATGATGCCGTTGTACAGCGCGACGTCGGTGCCCGGCTTGAGCTGGACGAAGATGTCAGCATGGTCGGCGACCGTCCCGGCACGGGTGTCGACGTGGATGATCTTGGTGCCGTCCCGCCTTGCCTGCTTGAAGAACGAGGAGGCGACCGGGTGGTTGGACGTGGAGTTGCTGCCGGTGATGATGGCGACGTCCGCGTTCACGACGTCGCCGTACGTGGTCGAGACGGCACCGGACCCGACACCCTCGAAGAGCGCCGCCACGCTGGAGGCGTGGCACAGCCGCGTGCAGTGGTCGACGTTGTTGGTGCGGAACGCAGTGCGGATCAGCTTCTGGAAGAGGTAGGCCTCCTCGTTGGAACACTTCGCCGATCCGAACCCGGCTATGCCGCCCGGCCCGCTCTCGGTATGGATCTCCCGGAGACGGCGGGCGACCAGGTCGAGCGCCTCCTCCCAGGTGGCCTCACGGAAGTGCGGCAACACCTCGTCGTACGGCACCAGGCCGCCCGGCCTGCGGCGCTTCTTGTCACTGCGCCCGTCGCCGTCCTGGTCGTACTCGCCCTTCACGTCGGCCGACAGCGGCCCCTTCGGGTAGGACCCCTCGACCCGGATGAGCGGCGTGGTGAGGCGCTGGGGAGACGCGGCGTAATCCCAGCCGTAGCGGCCCTTCACACACAGCCTGGACTGGCTGCCGGGCTGGTCGCGGCCCTCGGCGAAGGAGATCGCGCCTCGCTCGCGGTCGACGTAGTAGGTAATCGCGCACCCGACACCGCAGTACGGGCATACGGTGTCGACCGCGTCGAGTGACGAACGGGGTTGGATCGGGACGTTGTTGATCGTCTTGTTGGTCAGCGCCCCGGTCGGGCACGCGGACACACACTCTCCGCAGGTCACGCACGACGACTCGCCCATCGGGTCGTTCAGGTCGAAGGCGATCCGGGTGGAGTAGCCCTTGCCGCTGCGACCGATGACGTCGTTGCCCTGGATGTCGTCACATGCCCGCACACAGCGATCACACAGGATGCAGGAGTCGTGGTCGACCGCGATCACCGGGTTGGACGTGTCGGTGCCGCGGGACGGGCCGGGGAAGAGATCGCCGACGTCGGTGATGGCGTAGCGATCGGCGACGTCGATCAGCTCGTTGTCGGCCGTCGTCGTCTGCTTGGGATCCTCGTCCCGTGCCGGCTGGTCGGCCACGAGCAACTCGGTGAGCACCGCCCGGCTGCGCTCGAGGTCGGGCGTTGACGTCGCCACCTCCATGCCCTGCTCGCACGGGCGAATGCACGACGCCGCGTAGACCCGGCCACCGGTGTCGACCACACACATCCGGCATACGCCGACCGGGTCGTAACGCTCGTCGTGGCAGAGCGCGGGAATGTCGATCCCCAGCTCACGAGCCGCCTGCCAGATGGTCGTCCCTTCGGGGACCGTCAGTTGCCGACCGTCGATGCTGACGGACACGGTGCGCTGATCCACCTCGGCCGGTGCTGGGCGCGTGAGGGTCATGTCATTCGCTCCGTTCTACGGCGTTCGGCACCAGAGGCGGGCGACCCTCAGGGTCGAGCCCGCGCTCGGCGTAGTACGTATCGATCATGCCTCTCAGGCGGGCGGCGGGGAGTGTCGCGGTGCGGCCCGACTCCAGCTCGACCGGGGTGTCGAGGAACCGCTCGGGCAGCCAGTCGTCGGCCGGCGTCCAACCCTCGCGCAGGTTGAAGGCGCGCTTGGCCAGCACGATGCGGCGTGCCGTCTCGCGCAACTCGTTGCCGTCGACATCCCAACCGGTGACCTTCGACAGCAGATCCGCCCACTCCTCGAACGGCTCGGTGAACACGCCCCGCAGAAACTTGCACAGGATCAGCGAGTCCATGATCGCCGCCCGGTCCTCGGTCTCGATCGCCGCCCGCACGTGTGCGTCCGTCCCCCGCACCCGGTCCAGGCCACCCTTCAGGTCGGCCTCGTAGGCGCCGGACCGATTGTGGTCGGCACCGCGCGCGTTGACCGCCAGTCCCAGCGCCATCGACTGCATGGTGCGCGGTTCGTAGCCCGGCATCTCCAAACCCTTCACGTGTGGCGCGAACCTGGCCGAGCCCTGGCCGACGACGTCGGCGGCCCGCCGCGACCCCTCGGCGAGCAGAACGCCGACGCCGGTGCGGTTGCCGATCTCGTCAAGCGCCCGCAGTAGCGCCGAACCGTCGCCGAAACGCAGCCACGGAACGTCCAGCAGGCCACGGTCGACGCACTCCATCGCCCACGCGATCGTGCCACCCGCCGAGATGGTGTCGATGCCGAGCGAGTCACAGCGGGCACTGGCGTCGAGCACCTGGTCCGGGTCGGACACTCCGCACATCGGGCCGAGCGCGAACACGTTCTCGTACTCGACGCGCACGCGGCGGCCGCCCTTGGAGGCGTAGATGTGCTCGCAACCGATGGTGCAGGAGGCGCAGCTGGACTTTGCCACCGAACGGCTCTCGGCGAGATCCTCCGCGCTGAGCATCGGCGCTTCCGCGAAGGTGGCGGCCTGGAAGTTGCGCGTGGGAAGGGTGTTGATCGCGTTGAAGGCCAGCAGGTTGGACAGCGTCCCGAGCTCGCGGTACTTGGCGGTGGCCGGTCCGAAGGAGCGGCCACGCAGGTCCTTGGCCGCCGCGAGCACCGCATCCCGGTCGGCGAGGTCGACCCGCTTCCGGCCACGCACGGCGACCGCCTTGACGTTCTTCGCGCCGAGCACCGCACCCAGTCCGCCGCGACCGGCGTGCCGGCCGTCGTGGGAGATGGTCGCGTAGCGCACCCGCCGCTCCCCAGCGGGACCGATACTCGCGGCCCGCCAGTTGCGGCCATGGACCTCGCGGATCGACTCCTCGGCCTCGGAGGCGGACATCCCCCACTGCGCGGTCGCGTCAACGACTCGGACGCCGTCCCCGTCGATGAAGAGATTGACCGGCGACTCGGCGCGACCGGTGAGCACGATCGCATCGTGCCCGGTGAACTTGCCGGCGATGGCGAAATGGCTGGAGGCCAGCGCATCGGTGAGGAGGTTCGTCAGCGGCGACTTGGCCACGACCGCGAACTTGGCGCTCGTCGTCAACGGAGTGCCGACCAGCGGGGAGAAGACGAAGGCGATCGGTGCGGCGGGTTCGAGCGGTTCGACACCGGCCGGACCGAGCTCGGTCATCAGCCAGGTACCGAGGCCAGCACCACCGAGGTAGTTGCGCAGCACCTCCTCGGGCAGGTTCACGGTGGTCGTGCAACCGTCGGAGACGTCGATGACCAGGGCGTTGCCGAAGTAGCCGAAGGGAGAGGGCACCTGTGACGTCACCAGGAGTCACCCGCCCGCGTCCGCGGAGATGAACGCCACCGTGTCTCCGGCCAGTAACGGCTGTTGTCCGTCGCCGCGGATCTGGTCACCGTTGACGGCGGCCAGGATGTGGCCGTCGAAGGTCAGCCCAACCTGTTCCGCAGCGGCCGCGACGCTGGCGGCCCTGATCCGGCGCGGGCCACGGGCGCCCCCGGTCGCAAGGACGCCGTACCGCTCGATCACCACCTCGGGCGCCGGACGGCTGCGCGCTGCCTCGTAGTCCGCGGGCTCGTTGACGTTGACAACCGAGTCGAGCTGCGGGTCGACGGCGCTCAACCGAGGGTCTGCGAGCAGCTCGGCGTCGTCGAGCTGACGCACGTGGCACTCCTCGAACAGGTGCGCGGGGCGCAGCCGCTGCGCCTCGAGGAGCTTCTCGACCTTCGGCACCAGGTCGGTGCGGTAACCAGCCGCCATCGGCTGTCGGTAGCCACGCACGAACGGCAGCACGACGTCCACCGGTTCCCCCTCCTCTCCGGGATCGAAACCGCGGAGCACAGCGCGGACGAACGCGGAATGCAGGAACGGCAGGTCCGTGGAGCAGACAAACGCCGTCTCGGCGTGATCTGCCGCTGCCGCCAGGCCGACCGCGAGCCCCTGCATCGGGCCGCGGCCCTCTTCCGGGTCCTCGCGGACAATGACCCCGGCATCGAGCTCTGGCAGCGCCTGCCCCGGAGCGCGCACGACGATCATCGGCCCGTCGACGGCGCGTCGCAGCACCCCGGTCACGTGGCGCAGCAAGGTGGAGCCGTGCCACTCCAGGGCCGCCTTCGCGGTCCCCATTCTGGATGAGCGGCCTCCAGCGAGCACCACTCCGGCACTGGTCATACAGTAGACGGTATACGTCATCTCGGAGTTGTCACAACCTTCGCAAAGAAGGGAGAGGTAGCCATTGTATCGCCGCCTGTACATACAGTGGTGGCACCGCTCGGACACCCTCCTTGGTGACCTTGTGCAGGCGCTCGGTCTCGAAGCTTGCCGACTCGTCAGCGCAGCATCCGCAGCTTCATCAGTACGCCGGCGTGGTCGGAGGGCCACAGTCCGGTGGCGGGGTCACGATCGGAGACCTCGTCCCCGGTGACCGTCGCGCGGACGACGGGAAGGGCCGAGCCGGTCGAGCTCTGGGCGAAGACCATGTCGATTCGGTGGTCGAAGCGGTCTGCGGTCGAGTCGTCGACGGTCTCGCTCAGTCCGGAGGTCCAGCCCTCCTCGGCGTGAGCCCACTGCAGCCACTGATCGGTGAATCCGGAGCCGACGATGAACTCGTAGGGCGCCTTGTGCGAAACCGTGTCGAACGGCTTCACCGAGCTGTCGAGTGGGTCGGAGTTGCAGTCACACGCGATGATCGTCGTACGAGGGCTTAACGCGGCGAGGTCAACCAGCAGCTGGTCGGCCTGGGCCAGCGCGATGTCGGAGCTGAATGCCTCCAAGTGCGTGTTGACGAACCGGAACGAAGCCCCTCCAGCGTGAGCGTCGACCCAGTTGTAGCCGCGGACGAAGCTCGTCGGTTGCCCCGCGATGGGCAGAGTGAGCGCAGCGTCGTAGTGGCTCCCACCCGACCCCGTGACCTGCACCGGCGACCCGACCCGCTTGAGGATCACGTCGCGGGTAGTCAGTCGCTGATCGGAGGCGTCACTCATGGTGCCGACGAAAGGGTCACCCAGAAAGCTCGGCGCTTCGACGTCGGACTCGGTCTGCTCGTGTGCCGCGACGTAGTGGGCACCGCGTGCGGCGAGCTTGCCCAGCAGGATCGCCAGGTAGTCATAGTCGACGGTGGAGGCGTTGGGCACGCCGATCTGGTCCAGCTGGACGGGCCCGCTCCGCCACAGGGCGACCTCCTGCAGGCCAACCAAGTCAGGGTGAGTGCGGGCGATCTCCTCGGCGAGGAGGCCAGCGCGCACCGGAAAGTTGGTGTCGTCGACGATCTCGCGGAGCTCATGATTCGCGTTGCCCAGAGCAACAAGGGCGGCGTTCCCGGTCAGCCCCGCGGTCGCACGGACCGGTCGCTGGATGTCTGCACCGATATAGACGTTCCTGGTCATCACCGTGACCGCGGGCCCTTGACCGGGCTTCGAAGCCGCTTCGGCAACACCTAAACCGGCGACAGACGGTACAGCGAGCAGCGCGACCGACAGCGCTGTCAGGGCGAGTCTTTTGAACATGCGTTCCTCCCATGAGGTTCCCCCGATGTTCCGTCCAATCACAACACGCTTTAACCGGCTGGTCGATCGTGCGGGCGTACCACATCCGACTACACGACGTACGACACACGTTCTCCACGATGGCCATGGACGCTGGCGCGAACCCTAAGACGCTCAGCGATCGCATCGGCCACGCGGACAGCTCATTCACTCTGCCGACCTACACCCACGGGAGCCGAGGCCAGGACCGCGAGATGGCCCAAGACTTGGCCGCCATTGTGGCGTGGTCAGAGCCTAGACGCACGAAACCCGGACCGTCTGCTGATCCGGGTTCCCGGGTGGTAGCGGGGGCAGGATTTGAACCTGCGACCTCTGGGAGGATTTGGCGGTCCTCGCTAGCTACGGATTAGCTTGGAGAAACTCGGATCTTCTCGGTATCTCGAAGAAGCTGGTCACTTCCTGGTCCTCAGCATATCGGATCGGCTTGGGTCATTGGCGCATCGTTTCTGATGAGTAAATGATGACCGATCGAGTCCCTATGCCCGGCAGACCACCGGGTGGCGGCAGCAGCGACGATGGCCCCTGTTGATCCGGGTGACACCCCTGAGGTCGGCGACGAGGACGGCCGACAGTGCCAAGAGCGAGCGGTGGGGGTGCCGGCTCGAGTTATACGAGTCCGATCCGCGTGTGGAGCCCGATCTGAGTAAGTGGGTGACGGTTCTCGCGTTCCGGCTTGCCAACTAACGTCGGCTCTCCGGCGCCTTCACGATCTTGATGGTTGTGGTGATCGGCCTTCTTGGGCGAGTCGGCGGCTGAGAAGGCGCCGGGGGCCGGTTCCTGTATCGCCGAGCCGGTCGTCAGGGTTGCGGAGCGCGCATTTGTCGATGGACAGGCAACCGCAGCCTATGCAGTCGGTGAGTCGGTCACGAAGGCGCACCATCTGGTCGACGCGGGTATCTAGCTCTGCGCGCCAAACTGCAGACAGGCATGCCCAGTCTTCGCGGGTTGGAGTCCGTTCGTCGGGCAGGATCTGCAGTGCCTCGGCGACGGTGCGTAGCGGGATGCCAACGCGTTGGGCGACTTGAATAACGGCGACGCGTCTCAGCGTGTCCCGGGAGTATCGTCGCTGGTTGCCGGATGTTCGCCGGCTGCGGATCAGTCCTTTCTTCTCGTAGAAGTGCAGGGCGGTGACAGCTACGCCGGAGCGAGCAGCAAGCTGGCCGACGGTGAGCTCCTGGGCATCGAATGGTGGCTTGTCCATGGCGCTAGCCTAACGACTTGACCTCTACTATAGTCGAGGTTTGAGACTGGTAGGCATGACGTTACGTAGTCCATCGGACGAGGCACCTGAGCCTGCACCGGAGCCGGCCGGGCGGCGGGAGTGGATCGGGCTTGCCGTGCTCGCACTGCCAGCCCTGCTCGCCTCCCTGGAACTAACTGTCACAAACTTGGCCTTACCTTCAATCGGGCGAGATCTGGTGGCGAGCAGCACACAGCTGCTCTGGACCGTGGACATCTACGCATTCCTGCTGTCCGGGTCACTGATCACGATGGGTGCGTGGGGTGACCGAGTCGGACGCCGGCGCGTGCTGCTCATTGGTGCCGCCGGGTACGGCGCAGCGTCGCTGCTGGCGGCCTACGCGGTCAACATCGAGATGCTGATCGCTGCACGTGCTCTGATGGGCGTAGCCGGGGCGACGCTTATGCCATCGACGTTGACGCTGACGGCCGCGCTGTTCGCGCACCCTCGGCAGCGTGCGACGGCCATTGGTGTGATCATTGCCAGCGTCTCCGGCGGTACCGCGATCGGTCCGCTCGTGGGTGGCTGGCTGCTCGACCGCTTCTGGTGGGGTTCAGCATTCCTGCTGGCGGTTCCGGTAATGGTCCTGTTGCTGCTGCTCGTGCCGGTCTTGCTCCCCGAACATCGTGGACCAGACCGGCGGCGCCTGGATATCAGGAGCGCGCTGTTATCGATCGCTGCGGTCCTTCCGATCGTCTACGGCGTCAAGCAGATCGCCGCCGGCGGCGCGGATGTAACTGCAGTTCTGCCTGTCGTCGGTGGCATCGCCATGGCGGCCATATTTGTCGACAGGCAACGTAGGCTGGCGGATCCATTCATCGACCTCAGCCTGTTCCGGAACCGGATCTTTGCGACGGCAGCGGCGACGCTGGCGCTCGGCATCTTCGTGCTGTGGGGCTCGAACTATGCCATTGCGCAGTATCTCCAGCTGGTGGAAGGCCTGACGCCGCTGGACGCAGGCCTGTGGACAGCACCGTCGGCGCTCGGCGTGATTGCCGGGTCGACGCTTGCGCCGCGACTCGCGCACCGTTACGAGCCAACGCGGATCATCGGCACAGGCTTGGTCCTGTCGACCATCGGCTACGCGGTGCTGACACAAGTCGGCGGTCACAATGGCCTCGCAATCCTCGTGACTGGGGCTGTGATCGTCTCAGCCGGACTCGGTCCAATGATGGCCCTAGCGACCGACATGCTTATCGGAGCGGCACCACCGGAACGAGCCGGAGCCGCCGCAGCCATATCCACCACCGCACCACAGCTAGGCGGCGCCCTCGGCATCGCGGTGTTGGGAAGCGTTATCACCGCGACCTACCGAAGGATGGTCGACGGCGCAGCTTCCGCAGACGCCCCTGACACCGCAGTGACCGCATTCGAGGACAACCTCAGCGCAACATCCGCCGCCTCAGAACAACTAGCGGAGCCGCTCGCCACACAGTTGCTCAACACCGCCCGCGACGCGTTCGTCACGGGCTTCCAGCTCGCCGCAGTGATCAGCGCCATGCTCATGGCAGGCACCGCTGCGCTCATCATCGTGCGGGGTGGACAGGGGCGATCCAAGAACGTGTCTGACCACACACGCGATTAGGAACCTGAGGGGTCTCGCGGCGCGGACGATTTGGTGGGGTCGCCGCCAGGACCTCACTCCACGCAGGTGCACAGTGGTGCTGCTCAAGATCTACGCTAAGTGCATCGACGGCGACGCTGCCCTATACCAGGCCAAGATCGACAGTGTCCTCTGGTCCTCGTCCCAGAGAGTGAAACTTCGGCACGTATTCGGCAGCGCCGCCGTCCATACAGATGGATCTGTTGCGTTACCGATCAGCCGAGCTGGACCAAGGCTGAGCCGGCGACGAGCAGGACAAGGCCGGTCATCCGGGTAACGGAGAGGCGTCGTATTGGCAGCCCGAAAAGTCCGGTGTGGTCGAAACTCGCTGCCGCTACCTGCTGGCCGGTGACTGTGAGGGCAACTGTCGGTGCGGCGCCGATAACGGGGATCAGCGAGAACGTCGCGACGACGTAGGTGGCTGCTGCGAACCCGCCAAGCCAGCCCCACCATGGCATGTGCCGCAGCGGCTTGACCTGTGGGCGCGGCGTTCGACGGAGCGCGACTAACACGGCCAGTGCCAGTGCGATCGATGCTGTCGCCACGATGAAGCTGATCATCCCAACGGTCGCTGAGGCATCGACAGTCCGCCGGACTTGGGCGTTGATCGCCCCTTGGATCGGCAACACACCTCCAGCAACCACTCCTGCCGCAAGCCACGGGATCGCGATGAATGTCCTGGCGCGGGCCACCGCGTGCGTCGCAGGCCCGCGTGTAGCAACCGCGCCGTTCGCCTGGCGCAGGGTGGGTGCCGCGATTGCCTGCTCGCGGACTCGACGTGCCCTGTGTTGGGCGCGGATCACGACCGTGATTCCCGCAAGCACCGCCAGTGCACCGGCAACCATTCCTAGGGTCAATGGTTGTTGCTCGACGCCGATCAGTCCGCCCACGTCGAGCACGAGGGACACAAGAACCTGACCGGTCACGAACAGCCCGACCGACACCAAGGCGCCTAGACGAGGAAAGAGCAGGATTCCTGTGGTGATGTAAATCGGGCTCGCGATCCCGGCTAGTAGTTGCCAGGCGGGCACGTCGGCGACGAGACGTGCCGCATCGAGGGTTCCGGTGGCCAATGCCACGAGGAACAACGCGGTGGCGGCCACACCTAGTTGGATGGTTGACGCGCCAAACGGTGTGCCGACTGCGGCGTTGAGTCGCACGTTCACCGAACTCTGCACCGCGAGTAGCCCGCCGACAACGAGTGCCGACGCAAGGAGTAGGAGGGTCACGGTCAACTCCGTAAGTGGTCAATGTGTCCGGTTACGTGTGGTTAACTGGACACGACGTCCAGTTATTCCGAGGAGGTGTGCGTGTGGCATCGGCCGACCTGCGCGATGGCCGAATCGACCTGCTGACCGGACAGCCGGTCAGTGGTCGGGTCGAGCGTGCCGACGCTGCGCGCAACCGCCGGAAGGTCCTCATGGCCGCGCAGGCACTCTTCGCGCGGCGAGATCCACGGTCGGTGACGATGGACGAGATCGCTCGTGAGGCGGGGGTCGGGCGGGCAACTCTCTACCGCCGGTATCCGGATCCGGCGGCGATCGCGACCGCGCTACTCGACGAGCACGAGCGGCGCGTCCAGGAACAACTTCTCAGCGGCGATCCTCCGCTGGGCCCGGGCGCGTCACCGGCAGACCGGCTGATCGCCTTCTACGAAGCATTGGTCGACATCCTTGAGCAGCACTTGCCGCTGACCTTGAGCGCCGAAACCGGACCTCGTCGATTCCAGACAGGGGCGTATGGGTTCTGGCGCACCCACATCTCCACTCTGCTCGCAGAAGCCGGCCTTTCGGCGACGGAGGCGCTCGTTGATCTTCTGCTAGCGCCGCTGGCTCCAGATCTCTATGAGCATCTGCGCCACCAACGCGGGCTCACGCCGGAGCAAATCGTAGACGGATTGCGCATCCTGGCCCATCAGGTCTTGACAACCCATCCGTAGCCATGTGGTCCGCTATGAGATCGCCAACGCGGTTGCCGCTACGAGGGCTGGAACGCCGGTGGCAGCGCGGGGCGGACCTCTTCGAGGAACCGGTGTGCCTGGGTCATGCGATCGCCGGAGGTGGGCCAGAACACGAAGGAGTCGAAGCCGAGCCGCTGGTTGTAGTCGTTGAGGGCTTCCACCCATAGGGACGGCGGGCCGATCAGGCTGCGGCCGTTCTCTGTGGGCCCGGTGTTGGTGATGGCGCCCATGACATTGAACACCTTCGGATGCCGACGGGTCGCGACGGCCTCTGTCGCGGCGGTGTCAATGCGCTGCTGCATGCCGGGCACGCCGGCCAGGTCGAGGAAGCAGTTGGTGGGCAGCCACCCGTCGGCCAGGCGGCCGGTCAACGCGAGCATGCGAGGACCGAATGCGCCGGTCCAGATCGGCACCTGACGTTTCGGGACCGGGCCGAACGCGATCTCGCCGAGCTGGTAGAACCGCCCGTCGTGCGCGGTTGGGGTATCGTGCGTCCACAGCCGCCGGAGGACGGGGATGGCCTCGACCAGCGCGGCGACCGACTCCCCCACGGTGCGTTGTGCCCCGCCGGCCGCGGCGATGTCGTCCAGCCGGTCGCCGGCGCCAAGCCCCAGCACGACCCGGCCGCCGGTCAGGGTGTGGAGGCTGGCGGTGATCTTGGCCAGCAGTACAAGGGGCCGCATCGGCAGGGTCGCGACGTTGGGCAGCACGGCGACGTGGTCGGTGCGAGCGGCAAGCGTGGTGAGCAGGGTGAAGGCCTCGACGTGTTCGGGAACCAGGGCTCGTCATTGACCGATATCAGGTCAGCGTGGTGGGTGTCGGCGAGCTGCGCCGGAGCGAGCGCCTGTTCGGCTCGGGCGGGCCTCGCATGGATGGTGGATCAGGCGATTCTGGCTGCGAGTCCGGGGTACGTGGTGACGAGGCCGAACTCGTCATAGGTGAGTCGAGCCTCGAAGCTGAAGGCAGGGGCGGCGTAGTCGAATGCCCGCGACTCCGCGGGGCCATCGACTCGCAGGGAGGCGGTCGACAGCGAGGTCGTTGGCACGAATGTAAACCGCCGGTGCCGCAGCGCTATCGCCGACCGAGAGGCCCATCCGGTGAACTGGGAACGCGTTCGTGAGCGCGGACGACTCAAGATCGACGTCGAGGCAGCCACGAAGCTCCGGTCTCTCTGCGCCGTTGACGAGCCAGTGGCCGGGTTCGGGTGTCTCGATGCGCGCAACGTGGTCTCCGGAGGCCGAACGACCCCATACCCGCGCGCGCTTAGTTGACCACTCAGCCATGACGTCCATCTCGTACCCGACCGCCCACGCGACACCGCCCTCTACCTCTGACGTGTGACCGTCAATCCGGAAGCCGCCATCAGCGGTCGATCGGAAGAAGACAACCTCGAACCCGTCGCGAGCGTCACGGTGCTGCCAAGCCGCCGATAGGGGCGGATCGATGAACCTCATAACCTCTCCCCTGTGGTGTGAACCGGCTTGTTGGCTGGTTGTGCCTCGGCTGTATCTCGCTGTGGATACCGCACGATCACATACACCAGCGTCGCAGCAATCCCGAATGCGATCGCCAGGGCTGCGGACCTGACCCCGTCCGCTGTCGCCACGCGAAGGGCCTCGCCGGTGAGCCCACTGTGCCCACGGTTGGCAAGAAGCACCAGAAAGGCAAGGCCAACCGCCGCTCCCACCGCGGCACCGGTGGACACGATGGCAGAGGTGGCGCCTTGCCGGGTTGGCGCAACGCCAGTTGCGGCCGCGATGAACATCGCGGTGAACATCGCGCCATCGCCGACGCCGGTCAGAATCAGGCCGGGAACGAGGTCGGGATAGGACGCGTCGGCCGTCATCGTCAAGGCTAGTGTGAGCACGCCGAGCAGCCCGATACTGAGAGCGCCGAGGCATACCGCCTTGAGGCCGATCCGCGTCGATACCCAGCCGGCCAGTGCTGACGCCAGCACGACGAACACCGTCAGGACGACAAAACCAAGGCCTGTCTCCAGGGCGTCGTAGCCGAGTACGTTCTGCAGGTATATCGACATGAAGTACAGCAACGACCCGAACGTGGCCATGAACATGAAAGCCATAGTGATCGCCAGGCGCACGAAGCGGTTCCGGAGGAGCACGTGCGGCACCAGCGGGTCACGGGCCCGCAGCTCGATCCGGGTGAACGTCCAGGCCAGCACGATGCCCATAAAGGCTGGCCCGACGACCTGCGGCGACGTCCAGCCGATCTCCGGGCCCTGGATGAGCGACCACACGATAAGCGTCACGGAGGCGGTCGCGGCCAAGGCACCGGCAAGGTCGAAGCTGCGGGTGCGGTCGAGCGGCAGGTCCTTGGGAATGACGATGAAGGCCATCGCAATCGCGCCGGTCGCGAGCGGGACGTTGATGAAAAACACCGAGGACCAGCCGAAGCCACGGGTAAGGACGCCACCCAGAAGAACGCCGACAACGAGCCCAGCCGCGCCGGACGCGCCCCAGATACTGAGAGCGCGGTTACGGGCTCGTCCCTCATGGTAAGTCGTGTTGATGAGGGCCAAGGTCGCCGGGAACACCAGAGCGTCACCGATGCCTTGTGCGACTCTGGCCGAGAGCTGGACGGCTGGTGTGGTCGCGATGCCTGCTGCGAACGAGGCGAGCGCGAACAGGGCGAGGCCGGCCGTGAGCAGGCGTCGCCGGCCCAGCAGATCCGCCGCCCGGCCTCCGAGAAGGAGGAAGCCGCCGTAGGCAATGGCGTAGGCGGAGATCACCGCCTGCAGATTGTGAGTCGAGTAGCCGAGGCCGCGGCCGATGTCGGGGAGAGCGACGACGACGATGTACTGATTCATTGAGACGATCAGCATCGCGAACGACACCAGGACCAGCGGCCTGAACCCAGCACGGCCCACGCTCTCCGTTCTCTCGTCAAGTGCGATGGCCATTTGCCGTACCTCCCAATGCATTCCGCAAACCGCTCCTGGCGGCGCCAGGAAGCGCCGTCGACGCGCTTGGTTTGCTGTTGCATTCCGTGATACCTGAACTGTACGGGACAGTACATATGAACGCAACCATTTAGTACAGATGAACTGCACGGACCAGTTCATTTACTGGTACGATATGCATGTGAATGAGGTACCACGGCCTTCGCCCAGCGGGGAACGCGCCGACCGCAAGCGGCACGCGATCGTCGAATCTGCCCGCGAGGTGTTCCTTGCGCGCGGCTATGAAGCCGGCATCGACCAGATCGCCCAACAAGCCGACGTGTCGAAAGTGACGATCTACAACCACTTCGGCAGCAAGAAAGAGCTGTTCGTAGCCGTCATCCACGATGCACTCAAAGAGGCGCTCGGCCGATCGACCTTGGCGCTGGAGAAGAGCCTGGCCGAGTCCGACGACCTGCGCGAGATACTCGTGCAGACGGCACGCGGCTGGGTGGCCGGCATGGCGACACCGAAGGTGCTCGCCCTGCGCACACTCGTTGCCAGCGAAGCACAGCGGTTCCCCGACCTCGGCCGGGCCTGGAAGGCATACGGCCCCGACCCAGCGTCGGACCTCCTCAAGACCGAGTTCAGCGGCCGAATCGAAGCCGGTGAACTCGATATCCCCGATGTCGATCTAGCCCTGGTCCAGCTGTATTCGCTGGTGCTCTACCCACACTTCACCCACATCGCATACGGCGAGCGGATCAACAAAAAACGCGCAGGCGACCTCATCAACCAAGGGGTGGACATGTTCCTCGCCTACTACTCGACCAAACACATCGGACCCTGACAGGAATCGGCGGTCCACTGGCGACCAGGCTTGCCATCGTCGTCGCGATGCCGCGTCCGCGGACCACCAATCCGGTGTGCATGGTTTGGAACGTTAACGCGCCGCAGGTTCCGATTGGAGTGCGTGGTCTAGCCATCGTGGCTCACCACCCGTCCGCTGGCTTTGACGCTTCGGGCTCGCGCTGGGTCTCTAGCCAGCTGCGGACGTCGGAGACCGCGAACTTCAGATGGCGCCCGATGCGGATGGCCCGCGGCCCCGTCCGGTCGACCCGCCAGTCGTAGATCGTCGCGACCGGCACGCCGAGGTAGTCGGCGAGCTCGGTCACGGTCAGCAGCGGCTCCAGGCCACCAGCGGGTGTCGGATCGTTGTCCATGCCCGACAGGTGGGCAGGGCACTCCCAGACGTTCCCAGCTGGACCGAGACGGTCCATGCCATCGGCGACGAAAGGCGCTTAGGGCGGGCGTCAGAGCGTCAGAGCGAGTAAGTGATGACCTGATCAAGTCTCTACAGCTTTCTGGCCTGGCAGATCCGTGGATCTACCAGGCCAGATGTCGTAGCGGGGGCAGGATTTGAACCTGCGACCTCTGGACGCCATCAGGGACGCCGCGGCTACTGCTGCTTCAGGTCGGAAGCTACTGATTCGCTCGACGTGGTGAGGGATTCGCCCTCGCTTCCAGTCTCAGGATACCCGCCGAGCACCGAGTGGTGCGGGCCCAAAGTGGACCGTAAGTGGTACGGGTTCGAATCCGTCGCTACCCATCACTGGCCCCTGTGAGTCCGCGGGCATCGCGCTGACCGCGGTCATAGCCCTCGATGCCGCCCTCGAACCAGGCGTGGGTTGCCAGCTGGATCAGTGCGGCGTCGATGCCAAGCGCATCGATGTTCTTGCGCGCGTCGTGCAACCGCGCGGCCAGTATCGGGTTGTCCGGGCTCGGCCACGGCGGCGCAGGCATTTTGGCCGTTCGAGGAGTCGGCCAACTCCCCCGCCGCAACTCGACTCGGGCGGTAGTAAGGTCGACGCACCGCGCGGATTCAGCTCGACACGGTTGCAATGGGCAAATCCGGGTGAGTGCGACCTTCGCGGCGATATGACGCACCCGCGTCGCGGCTTAGCGCGCTTCTGACTCCTGACGCTGCAGCGTCGAGTGATCAGGCGCCGTCGTATACCGCTCTTGGAGTGCTCCGACGTCGATCTTGCCCCTCGTCGTTTCCCTGGCCCCGCCTAGGCCGAGCCCCCGCAGTGTTGTCGTGAGGCGCAGCCTAGACACCACCGGCCCTAGGAAGCCAGCGGCGGTAGGCCTACCGCTACCTCCACCGGCTTCTCCACCGACGCAGAGTCCAACTCCGGCAGCAGCCGATCCAGCCACCCTGGCAGCCACCAGTTCGCGTCGCCCAGAAGCTTCATGGTGGCCGGGACGAGCACCAGGCGTACGACGGTCGCATCGAGGAAGATCGCCGTGGCCAGTCCCACTCCCATCATCTTCACCACCGGGTCACTGCCCAGGACGAAGCCCGAGAAGACCGCCACCATGATCAGCGCGGCTGCGGTGATGGTGCGCCCGGTGCCGGCGATCCCCGCGATGACCGCGCGGGTGTTGTCGCCGTGGCGGCGGTACTCCTCGCGCACCCGCGACAGCAGGAACACCTCGTAGTCCATGGAGAGACCGAACAGGATCGCGAACATGAACAGCGGGATGAACGACACGATCGGCACCGTCGACTCCACGCCGATCAGGCCGGCCGCCCAGCCCCACTGGAAGACCATGACGAGCACGCCGTACGCCGCGCCGACGCTCAGCAGGTTCAGCACGACCGCCTTCAGCGGCACCAGGACCGACCGGAACAGCACCGTGAGCAAGAGGAACGACAGCAGCAGCACGGCCACCACGAAGCGCAGCATCCGCTCCTGCACCCGGTCACCGAGGTCGGCGAAGGTGGCAGTCTGACCGCCGACATGGGCGGTCGCCGCGGTGCCGTCGAGCACCGTCGGGAAGACCTCGCTGCGGAGCCTCGCGACGGTCTCCTGGGTGGCTTCGTCCTGGGGCGACGTGGTCGGCTGCGCCACCAGGGTCGCCACGCCTGCGGTGAGATCGATGGTCGGGTCGCCGACCGAGGTGATGCCCGGGTCGGCTGCCATCGCCGCGGCCAGCGGCGCCACGACGGACCCGCCCTGGGAGATGTCGACCGCGATCACCAGCGGCCCGTTGACCCCGGGGCCGAACCCGTCGGCGATCAGGTCGTAGGCCCGGCGTTCGGTCCTCGACTCGGGCTTGGTCCCGTCGTCCGGGAAGCCCAGGTTGAGCGCGAGAACGGGTGCGGCCAGGGCGATCATGAGGACCGCTCCGCCGACGAGGTACGCCGTCGCGTTGCGGGTCACGTGAGCGCCCCACCGGTACCAGCCGGTGCTCGGCCGGTGCGGCGTGCGCCGGCGTCCGTTGATCCGGTGCCCCGCCAGTCCGAGAAGTGCCGGCAGCAAGGTGACCGAAGCGAGCACCATCACGAGCACCATCGCGGAGATGGCGACCCCACCACCGGTCACGAACGGGATCCCCGCGACGAGCAACCCGAGGATCGCCACGACGACCGTGCCGCCGGCGAAGATCACCGCCTGTCCTGCTGTTGCCA
The DNA here is from genome assembly GCA_009377795.1 of Propionibacteriales bacterium. Taxonomy (GTDB): domain Bacteria; phylum Actinomycetota; class Actinomycetes; order Propionibacteriales; family Nocardioidaceae; genus WHTJ01. Next base: position 30,898 of record WHTJ01000047.1, read on the forward strand.
GGGCTCGGCCGGCCGCTTCGGCGACCGGCATCCCCAGGGCCAGGTGCTCGCGGTGCCGGGTGACCAGGAAGAGCGCGTAGTCGATACCGACGCCGAGCCCGACCATGGCCGCAAGCTGCGGCGCCCACATCGGGATGTCGATCAGGTACGTCACCAGCTTCATCGAGGTGACGCCGATGACCAGACCGAACAGCGCCATCCCGATCGGCAGCCCCATCGCGACGAAGGAGCCGAAGGCGATCAGCAGGACGATCATCGCGACGACGATCCCCGCGACCTCGCCGAGCCCGGTGGGTGCTTCCTCGAACGCGAAGAACAGATCGCCTCCGGTCTCCAGCGTCAGCGACGACTCGTCACGCAGGTCGGCGACGGCGTCCTTGAGGTTGTCCAGGTCGGAGGCATCGAGGTGCTCGATCGCGGGGTACTGCACGCGCACGAGTGCGATGGCGCCGTCCGGCGAGACGTTGCTGGTCGTCCTGAGCACGCGCGGGAGTGCCTCGAGAGCGGCCTCCACCGGCGCCAGCTGCGCCGCAGCGTCCTGGGCTTCGAGTACGACGTGGGCGGTGATCCCGCCCTCGTCAGCCTGGGCCTCGGCGAGCAGCTCCGCAGCTTGGTAGGAGTCGAGGCCGGGTGCCTCGAAGCTCTCCTCGAGATCGCGCCCGAAGGCAACGGAGGAGGCGATGACGACGAGCGCGAGGACGACCCAGGCGCCGATGGCGACCCAGGGCCGGGTGGCAGCAGACCGGCCGAGCCGGTAGAGGAGATTCGACATGCCTCCACGGTGGCCCGGCGGCGAGCGACGTACATCGGGCCCAGGAGTGGGGGACTCCTCGGCCGAAAGGACGAGAAGCGGCTCATGCTTGTGCCCCGTACGACGAGCGTCACCGCTCTCTAGGCTGGAGAGGTGTTCGCCGCCTTCATCCGCTCGATCCTTGCCGAGCCCCGTGCCCCGGACCCGCCAGCGCGGGTGTGGTGGGACTGGGCCCTGGTCGGCGCCTTGCTGGTCACGGTCGCGGGCGAGGCGATCTTCCGCCCCGACGTACCGGCGCGGCCCTTGGCCACCGTGGTCGCGCTCCTGGTGATCCCGGTCCTGCTCTGGCGGCGTACTCATCCACTCCTGGCGACCGCGGTCGGCTTCGGCGGCGCGATGGTGCTGCACATCCCGATGATCCTCGACGACGTCGCCGATGTGGGGCTCTACTCCATGGCCGGCGTCCTGCTGTTGCCTTACGCCTTGTACCGCTGGGCTTCCGGCCCCGAGGCGCTGGTCGGTACGGCGATCATCGCCGTACCGGCCGGCCTGGGTCTCGCGACCAGCGAGACCCTCGGGGACGTGATCGGTGGCGCCACCGTGCTGGTCGCGGCGTTCGCCCTCGGGGCCGCGATGCGCTACCGCGCGGTTGCGCGCCAGCGCGAGGTGCAGCAGGTCCGGACGCTCGAGCGCGGTGAGCTCGCCCGCGAGCTGCACGACACCGTCGCGCACCACGTGTCGGCCATCGCGATCCAGGCCCAGGCGGGGCGGGCGGTGGCAGCCACCGACCCGGCTTCGGCGGTCGAGGCGCTGGCAGTGATCGAGGCGGAGGCGTCGCGGACTTTGTACGAGATGCGCACGATGGTCCGGGTGCTCCGCGACGGCGAGGCGGCCGACTACGCGCCGCAGCGGGGCATCAGCGATCTGGACGAGCTGACCCGGATGAGCCCCGTGGTGCAGGTGCACCGCGGCGGCGACCTCGCTGGCCTGCCGCAACCGGTGGAGGTGGCGGTCTACCGGATCTGTCAGGAGTCGGTCACCAACGCGATCCGGCATTCGCTGAACGCCACGGCGGTCACCGTGGGTGTCACCGGCGACGTCGGCGTCGTACGGTTGCGTGTGCACGACGACGGAGAAGCAGCCCGCCCCGCGACCACCGTGGGCTACGGCCTGCTCGGTATGGCAGAACGAGCCAAGCTGCTCGGCGGCGCCTGTCAGGCCGGGCCGGACCCGGTCGGCGGCTGGACCGTCGAGGCGACTCTCCCGCGGGAGGTGCCGCGATGACCATCCGGGTGGTGGTCGCCGACGACCAGCTCCTGGTCCGCACCGGGCTCACCATGATCCTCAACGCGCAGCCCGGGATCGAGGTCGTCGGCGAGGCAACGGACGGTCACGAGGCGGTGGCCGTGGCACGCGAGCTGCGTCCCGACGTCTGCCTCTTCGACATCCGGATGCCCGGCATCGACGGCGTCGAGGCCACCCGCCAGCTCGCTGGCCCAGGCGTCGAGAACCCCCTGGCCATCGTGGTCATCACGACCTTCGATCTCGACGAGTACGTCCATGGCGCCCTCAAGGCCGGCGCCCGAGGCTTCCTCCTCAAGGACGCCGGGCCCGAGCTGCTGGTCCAGGCGATCCACGCAGCCGCGAACGGCGACGCGCTCATCTCACCCGACATCACCCGCCGCCTGCTCACCACGCTGGCTGGCCTGGAGCGAGCCTCCCCGCCGACCCAGCCGATCGAGCCGCTCACCGAACGCGAGGAAGAAGTGCTACTCACCGTCGCCCGCGGCCGCACCAACGCCGAGATCGCCGACGAGCTGCACATCACCCTGAGCACGGTGAAGACCCATGTCGGCGCGCTGATGAACAAGCTCGGCGCCCGCAACCGCGTCGAGGTCGCGATGTGGGCGTACGAGACCAGGCGCGTCAAGGGATAGGGCCGGCTGACCTCCGATCGCGTCTACGCAGTTCGCACGCGCCTAGTCGCGGCGGATTGATGCGCCCCGCTCCTGCGGCACGCGCGAACGGCCCCCGTCTCAGGCTCGCCATACCGCCGCCGACTCTACGAGGCCATCGCGCTCGAGCATGGCGAGCACGTCGGTGAACGTCGCCGGCGGGTTCTGGCGGGAGTCGGCGATCCGTTGGACGGCGCTGTAGACCGCTTCGCGGCCGAGGTCGATCTGGTCGAGGATGAAGTCGTCGGCCGACTTCGCCTCCATGTCCCAGGCTTCCAGGGCAGCGGGTGGGAAGTCCTTGAGGTTGTGGGTGACGATCACCTGGGCACGCGCTTTGATCGCCGCCGCGAGCACATGCCGGTCGTCGGGATCGGGCAGCTCGATCGCCTCAAGGAGGGGCTCGTACCCCGTGACAAGACAGTCGCGTACTGCCTTGTTCATGAGGTCGCGCGTGCGGGCCAGCTTCTGCGGGTCGAGGTCTGGCCGGTTGGCGGTGAGATTGCGGAAGACCTCGTCGAGGATCTGATCGCTCCACTTGGCCTGCACCAGCCCGGCTTGGGCAACGCGGATCAGCAGGTCTCGGAGCGTGCTCGGGTAGAGCACGGTGGCGTCGTAGAGAACGACGAACGACACCTCAGAGCAGGCCCATCTCTTGGTTGAGCCGGGTGAGCTCGTCGGCGGCCTCGCGGCGTTCCTGGTCGTCGCGTGCCATGTAGGCCATCAGCGACTGGGCCTTGATCCGGCGGTGCTTGCCGACCTTGCGGTACTCGATGTCGCCGGCGTCGAGCAGGCCGATGAGGAAGGGTCGACTGACGTTGAGGAGCTCGGCCGCCTGCTGGGTGGTGAGCTCGGCGTGGGCGGGCACGACCGAGACGCCCTGGCCCGCGGCCATGTGCGCGAGCACCCGCGCGAGGAGCTCGACAGCGCCGCGCGGGACGACGAGGGTCTCCTCGGGGTCGTCGGCGACGACGAGCCGGATCACGCTGTCGGTGTGGGTGGCGAGGTAGTCCTTGACGTGCGGCAGTGCCTCGACCGCAGCGCTGATGTCGGACTCGTCGGGCTGCACGGGGGCGAGTGCCAACGCGGTCATGGTGTCTCCTCTCTCAGAGCGACCATTATTCGCAATATTCGAAGCAAACGCAATAGTTTAGCCGTAGGTGCGGCGGATCTTCTTCCTCTCCCTGCCTTTGGGCTCGTGGTCACAGGTTGCCGAGGTCGAGACGCCGGGCCTCAGCAGCGGCGCGTTCGCCAGCGTTGGCGCGGGTGTAGCGAATGAGCATCTCGACCCGGGTCCAACCGGCCATCGCCATCAGGCCGGATTCGGAGCCGCCCGCTGCGAGCCAGCGGTGGGCGGCCGTGTGGCGAAGGTGGTGCGGTCGGAACCCCGTGATGCTCACGCGTTCGGCGCGTCGGCGCAGAGAGCGGTAGAGGGCGTCGACAGCGAGCCCGCAGCCGCGTTCGCCGAGCCAGAGCTCGTCGCGGTCCGCATGCCGCTGCTCCTTGCGCACGCCGAGGTAGGCGCGGATCGCGGCGGCGGTGGCCGGTCCGACTGGGATGACTCGTCCGCGGCCGCCCTTCCCTCGCTGGATCGTGATGAGGCCGGCGTCCAGGTTCAGGTCTTGGGCGGTGAGGGCGATGACTTCGCTGAGCCGGATTCCGGTCTCGACCATGAGCCGGATGATCGCTTCGTCGCGGACGTGCCGCAGCGGCCTCTGTTGCTCGGGGTCTGTCGCGCCGTCCGGGCGGCAGGTGTGCAGGAGTGCCCGGACTTGGTCGACCGTGAGTGGTTCGACGACGGGCTGTTCGAGCTTGGGGGACTTCATGCCTTGGAACGGGGCGGTGTCGAGGTGTCCGACGGCGAGCAGCCAAGCGGCGTAGCGCCGTACGGCTTGCTGCCGGATCCGCGCGGTGCTGGGCGACCGGCCCAAGCAGAGCATGTCAGTGATCCAGGTCTGCAGCGTGGTGCGGCGCATCGGCGGCAGGTCCTGGGTCTCGACCCAGGTCAGGTAGCGGCCGACCGAGTCGAGGTAGAGGGTGATCGTCTTGGGGCTCTTGCGTTCGGCGGTGAGAGCGAGGCGCCACTCCGGCAGAAGGGCGCGGGCAACAGGCACGGTGAGGTCAGTCATGGAGACAACCGACCAGCGAGCGGTCAGCGTCACGCGCTCAGCGAGCCATGGGAGGCCACCGCCTGCGGCGAACCCGCGCTAGTCCGGATAACTCAGCCGTAAGTGGACACTGGATCAAATCTCTAAATGCTTTCAGGCTCGGAATCCGTAGATTCCGAGCCTGAAATTGGTAGCGGGGGCAGGATTTGAACCTGCGACCTCTGGGTTATGAGTAGCCCGAGGCACGTCTCAGGCGTCTCCCGCACGTCCCATCCTTCGCGGCCGCCGACGCCATAGC
>WHTJ01000151.1 GCA_009377795.1 Propionibacteriales bacterium
CGTCGAGGTCTTCCAGATGGACGGCGTAGGAACCTCCATCCTCGGGAGACCTCGACGCCTATCCGGGCATCGACGCGCCAGCCTGCGCTACACCCTCAACTGTGAAGAGCCACGAAAGGCCGAACGTCGCCCCGGCGGGACAGGCGAACGGACGGCAATCCGCAACAGTTCCCCCGCATATTTCCGTGCCACCGAAATGCCCCGGTGCTGTGGAAAACAGGTCAGCGGGGCTCGATCCGGTAGACCGGCCCGGCGAGGCTCAACAGATACGGCTCGCCCGCGTTGTCGAAACCGAACGAGGTCGGCTGCACGGCATCGGTTGCAAGCGTTTGCGGCTCGCCCACGCCTTCGTCCCGAACCGGCGCCGCGCGGATCCAACCCGCACACAGGTCCGCGTACAGATAGTGGCCGACCAGACCCGGCATTCGCGTGCCGCCGTAGACGTTGCCGCCGATCACGGAACACGCACCCCCGGGGCCGAGCGGATACTCGAGCACAGGATCGACCGCGTCCGGAGGCCGGGCTCCGGTGAACGAGTGCCGCCCCTCACGCAGATTCCACCCGAAGTTCTCCCCACCCCCGGAGTCGGCCGGCGCCCGGTTGATCTCCTCCCAGGAGTCCTGGCCGACGTCGGCGATCCACAGGTCGCCCGTGTCGGCATCGAAGGAGAACCGCCATGGATTGCGCAGCCCGTAGGCCCAGATCTCCGGGCGGGCACCGGGGTCGTCCACGAATGGGTTGTCCGACGGCACCTCATACGGGCGGGCGCCCTGCGGATCGATCCGCAGGATCTTGCCCAGCCAGGTATCGAGGGATTGGCCGTTGCCTTGCGGGTCGCCGCCGCTGCCCCCATCCCCGAGGGCGATGTAGAGGTAGCCGTCGGGGCCGAAGGCAAGCTGCCCGCCGTTGTGGTTGGAGTACGGCTGCTCCTGCGTCAACACGTCCCTGCGGGAGCCGGGGTCGACGCTCCCGTCGGCGCGCGTCCGCCACTCGGTGACGTGCGTGTCGCCGTTCTGGTCGGTGTAGTCGAGGTAGAGGTACCGGCCGTCCGGGGAGAACGCGATGCCGAGCAGCCCCTGTTCTCCTTCGGCGTGGATGTCGTCCCGGATGTCGAGGGCGGTGGTGACGCGTCCGTCCTCGACTCGGCGCACCCGTCCCGATTGCTCGGTGACATACAGCGCCGGATCGTCCGGACGCATCGCCATCGAGACCGGCTGCTCCAGCTCGGCGATCTGGACGAGCTTGATCCGAACCGGGGTGTCCGAAGGCTGAGATGCGGTCGTGTTGTCCGGCGACGGGCTCGGGCCGGAGGCGCCCGTACAGGCACCGGCGAGCAGCGCCACGGTCACGGCCGCTCCCAGAGCCGCCTTGCCGACCACCACATCGCACCTCCGACATCGGCCGGGCAGGCGAGCGCCCTACAGATTCCGATCAGCACCGTACCAAGTTCGGCGACGAGAGCAGACCACGACGCACAGGGATTTCAAGAATGCCGATCCGGATACATCGGCGGGTCGTACCGTCGTCGTCGGCACGCGCGCACGCATCGGCCGTCGTACGGATAATGCCCCGCTGCATTCCAAGGAGACAACGGGTGTATATCTATGCGTGCGAAACGTTGAGGCAGGCGAAGCCGCTCGGCTAGGATTTTCCCGACTTCATACAGGAGACGAATGCCTCGTAAAGAGCGAAGCGGCAACGGGCTTGTTCTCCGCCGCCAGGCCCCCTTTATCCGGCGGATGCAGGGCGCGATCGTTGTGCTCGCCCTGGCCACCGTCGCCGGTTGCACCGGTGGCGAAGGCGAGGACGAGGAGCTCGTCGCCGACTCCGAGCGCGAGGCCGCCGCCGAAGCGGTCGCGGCGACGTACCCGGATGCGTACCAGGAGTTTTCGCTCGACGACGGCGACTGGGGTGCATTCGGCGGTACGTACGACCAGACCCGCCACTCGCCGCTCACCGAGATCGGGCCGGACAACGTCGACCAGCTGGGCCGGGCGTTCTCGGTCGACTTCCTCGAGCAGGGGGCCGAGGCGACCCCGCCCCAGAACCAGACCTACCCGGTGGTGGTCGACGGGGTCATCTACGCGACCACCTCGTTCAACCACATCTACGCCATCGACGGGGCGAGCGGAGAGGTGCTCTGGCACTTCACGCCGCGCGGCATCGGTCATTTCAGCAACTTCGGGCTCAGCCCGAACCGCGGGGTCGCCTACTGCGGGGACCGGCTCTACATGCTGACCCTCGACATGCGGATCATCTCCGTGGACGCGAGCACCGGCAAGCTCGTCGAGCAGGTCGACATCCCCGACGCGGTCGAGGGCGCCAAACCGCAGCTCGGCTACTTCAACACCGCCGCCCCGATCTGCTACAAGGGCCTGCTGTACGTCGGCACCTCCGGGTCGGACTACGGCGTCCGCGGATTCGTCATGGCCTATCGCGCGGACGACCTCACCCCGGCCTGGGCCAACCCGTACTGGACGATCCCACCCGAGGGACAGGACTGGCGCGGCGCGGGCCGCTTCCACGGCGGCGGCTCGACCGCCAGCGCGGTCACCATCGACCCGGAGACCGACACCGTCTACGTACCGGTCGGGGTGCCCTCGCCGGTGTTCTTCCCCGAGCTTCGCCCCGGACCGAACCCGAAGACGAACTCGCTGATCGCGCTCGACGCGTTCACCGGCGAGGAGCTCTGGTGGCGCCAGCAGCTGGCCGAGGACCAGTGGAACTACGACACCTTCGCCTCGCCGCTCGTCTTCGACGCGGAGATCGACGGCGAGACCCGGCGGGTGGTCACCGTGGCCACCAAGCAGGGCTACCTGTTCTGCTACGACGCGGAGACCGGCGAGCCGATCTACGAGCGGATCCAGCTGCTCGACCGGATCGAGCATCCACAGCTGCAGCCGGGCAAGGCGGTGACGATCTATCCGTCCGCGCTCGGGGGCGTGAACTACAACGGCTCCTCGTACGACCCAGAGACGAACTACGAGGTGGTCAGCACCGCGGAGACCGCCGCCATCATCGAGCAGTCCGAGTCCGCCGAGGAGCTCGAGCGCCAACGGATCGCCGGCGACCTCGACCTCGGCATCACCTCCGACGCCTACTTCGGGCTCACCCCCAGAGGCTGGCACGACTACGGCACGGTGCGCGCGGTCGACCTTTCGACCGGCGAGGTGGCATGGCGGGTACGGACACCCGAGCCCGAGCGCGGCGGCGCGACCACCACCGCCTCGGGCCTCACGTTCATCGGCGGCGGCGACGGCGTCCTTCGGGCGATCGACACCGCGACCGGAGATGTGCTCTGGAGGTTCCAGACCGGCAACCAGATCGCCGCGGCGCCGGCGGTCTACGAGGCCGACGGCAAGGAGTACGTCGCGGTGGCGATCGGCGGCACCTTCACGTCCTCGTTCGGGGGCACCGCCTCCCGGATCGACGTGTTCGCCCTCGACGGATCGCAGGATCGCTCCGAGCCGCCGGAACTCTCGCCTTCCGAGGAGCCGCCCGGCAGTGAGGCGCCGCCGGTCTGGCTCTCCCCGCTGGACGCGGACACGCTCGGGTTGCAGGTCGTGGCAGGTGAGGGCGGCGAGCTGAACGGCCAGCGCGGTGGCGAGATGGTGGTCACGGTCCCCGAGGGGAAGACGCTGAATGTCACCTACAGCAACCAGACCGGTGCGGCTCGCGGGCTGGCGGTGATGCCGCCGGGCGGCGGCGGGCCGGCGTTCGAAGGAGCGGCCACGCCGGGTGGCGCGCGAGGCGTCCGAGACGCGGAGCCGCGCTACTTCTCCTTCACCGCCGACCAGCGGGGTACGTACTGGATCGGCTCCCCGGCGCAGGCCGCGCAGGGAGAGCAGATCGTCCTGCGCGTGGCGGCACCCGGCACGACCCCGACGCTGCGTGCCGATCGGCAGCTCTTCTCGGTATCGGAGGAGTCGGAATGAGCCTCCGCGCACAACGTACGCCGCTCGCGGTACTCGCGGGCCTGCTCGTGATCTCGGGCGGTCTCGCCGGATGCGAGGGCGACACCGCCTCTGATACAGGCGAGCCCCAGACGGGCCAGACCGACGGGGTCGCACTCGAGCTGCCCGGGCCCCACGAGGCCCGCGAATGGTCGGCGGACGACGATCCGCTGGTCGACGTCGAGGGCCAGCTGACATTCGACGGTGAGCCGGTGTCCGGGGCCCGGATCAGAGTCGGGGACTACGTGCTGTGGGCGCCGACGGACGACGACGGGCGGTTCAGCTATCCCCTGGACGCGACGCTCCCCCGCCGCTACACGGTCTCGGTGGCGAGCGCCGGCGAAGCGACCGTCGACGGCGAGGAGCTCGCCGGCGACCAGCTGGCCGCGTTCGAACAGGTCCAAGGCTCGATCACCGCCGCCCACCGGATGGACGAGCTCGAGGCCGACCCCGGCGAGCGAGGAATCGCGATCACGGGACGGGTGACGCTGGGGGACGAGCCCGTGCAGCCGGTGGCCCTCAACGCGTACGAACTGACCGGCACCGTCACCGACGCCCGCGGCCGCCCGGTCGAGGGCGCGATCGTGAGCACCAGGACGACCGACCGGGACTTCTGGACGTTCTCCGATCCCAGTGATGGTCGCGGTCGCTACAGCTCCAACTTCGGCGCCTCCGACCGCATCGGGAGCGATCCGGTGCCGATCACCGTGCATGTCGCCGTCGGTGATGAGAAGTTCGCCTTCCTACCCGAGGAGACCGTGGAGTTCGCGCGACTCAAGAGCGCCGAGATGGACATCCGCCTGCCACCGGAGGGATTTCCGCTGGCAATGCCCAAGTCACAGTCGTATCCGGGCGCCCAGTACAAGGGTGTGGCCGTCGGGGCGACCGCGGACGGGCGCCCAGTGCAGCCGGTTCACGTCACCTGGCCCGACCAGGACGGCCGTTTCGAGCTCGTCCTGCCCGAGAACCTGGCCGGCGAGACGGTATCCCTGTGGGCCGGCGAGCTGGAGCTGTTCTCCCGCCGTCCGGCCGAGCCGGGCGGACCCATCGACCTGGTCCGCTGGCCGACGCAGCTGCCACCCGACGTACCCCGTAACCTCGCCGAGCTGGAACTGCCGGCCGAATAGCGAGCCGTCCACCGAACGGCTGCTGCTCACGACGGCCGAGGATGAGGAGACACCTCTAACCGCCGAGACGGAACGCGACCAGCTCGGGCCGCGGCCGCGCGATCGCCGGATTCCAGGTCACCCCGGCACCGACGAGCAGTGTGTCCCCCGCCACCGCCGGGCACGAGTTCGATCCGGCGCGCAGCCTCGCCTTCCACAGCCGGGCGCCGTCCTCGGCCCGGAACGCGTGCACCACACCGTCGTAGGTGACGGTGAAGACCACGTCCGATGCCACCGTGGCGCAGCCGAACGCCGGCGACGCCAGCCGGCGTTCCCAGATCGGCTCGCCGGTGGCGGCGTCGAGGGCGACCAGCCGCCCGCGGCCGTTCGTGATGTCGAGATCGGCCAGGCCGTCGTAGCTCGTCGCGCTGCCACGCGCACACAGGTCGATCACCGGGACGAAGACCCGCCCGTCGGAGTGGGCCATCGGGGTCTCGACCCCGCCGAGCAGTCCGGGGCAGATAGTCACTTCCCGCCGCGGCAGCGGGCCGGTGTCGTTTCGGTGCCGACCGACCTCGGTCTCCCATAACCGTTCCCGGGTCTCGCGGTCCCAGGCGATCACCTGCCCGGCCTTGCCGGCGCCGACGACGAGCTCGCGCTCACCCTCCGGGGTGTCCGCCGTGGTCAGGATCGGCGAGAGCTGGAAGTCGTAGTCGCGTACGTCGTGCGGCGTCACCTGGTCGTACCACAGAAGCTCACCGCTTCGGCCGTCCATGGTCATCAGGGAGGACGTGTACGGAACCGGCCCCGGGTAGGCGCCGCCGTTCGGCCGTTGGCGAGTTCCTCCCCACGGGCCGGGGTTGGAGGTACCGGCGTACACCCGCCCCTCGCCGTCGACCGAGAACGGGCTCCACGAGCCGCCACCGCCGGCCAGGTTCGGGAAGCGCCACGGGTCGCGGATCGTCGACTGCCGCCAGGCGATCGTTCCGTCGTCCGCGTCGAGCGCATAGATCGCCCCACTGCCGCCCGGAGGGAAGCCCACCGTGCTGGTGTACACGAGACCGTCGGAGACCACGGGCGCGATTTGCACGAACTGCTCGGTCGGGCTGACCAGCCGGCGGCGCCAGAGAAGCTCACCGGTGTCGGCGTCGAGCGCGAACGCGGTGGTGTCGGTGGCGCCGAAGACCTTCCCGTAGCCGAACCCGAGACCGTTCGGGCCGGAGTTCGGCGCCCCGCGCCGCCAGCGCCACACCACGCTCCCGCTTCCCAGGTCGAAGGCGTAGACGTTCGAGTTCAGATCCTGGACGTACGCCCGTCCGCCGACCACGAGCGGATTGGAGGCGAGCAGCCCGGACTCCCCGGGTTTGCCCGGGATTCGAAACCGCCAGGCCGGCGCCAGGTCGGACACGGTGGAGGAGTCGATCTCCGATTCCCCGACCGCGCGGGTCGAAGCCAGGTTCTGGTTCGGCGCCGGCCAGAGATCGGCGCTGGTGGCGAGCTCGGACGGACTGACCTGCTCCGAATCACCGGCCAGCCGGAGCGCCACCAGGCCACCGGCCGCGGCGAGCACCACGATCATGGCGACGACTACTACCGCTGGTCTGGCACGCAGAAGCCGG
>WHTJ01000152.1 GCA_009377795.1 Propionibacteriales bacterium
CTTCGAGCACTTCTGTTCAAGTTTCAAGTGGCCGGACGAAAGCTGGTGAGCTGGATGAGCGGATCGAGGTCACGTTTGCCGGTCGAGCCGTTCTCGATCCAGGCGACCACCCGGTAGCGCCGGTCAAACGCACCGGCCTGCAGCATGAACCCACCGCCCGCACACACCCCCCACCCCGGCCACCTGCTCGGCGTCGATGTCGTCGCGGGACAGCAGGTAGGTGGTGGCGTTGCGGATGTCGCGCACGTTGTCCGGAGGGTTCATGTGCTGATGATCGACCGGTCCTTCGCTGCCGCCCCAGCACCGACGGTCGAAGGTGAGCACCGTGCACGGCGCGGGCCAGACGGATCGCGTACACGGGCATGCTGAGCTCCTTGATCGACATCATCGGACCATCCAGCACTACCCCGGGTCGGCGAACGCCGTCGCGGTGTGTCGGCGGCAGGTAGACGTGCCCGGCCAACCGGTACCCGTCGCTGGGGAACGACACCTCCAGCCGTGTCACGTCGCCGAGGTCATACACACCAGGCGACGGCGGAGGAACCGTCGGGTCGTAGCGGTCGGAGGAGGAGGCCTGAGGAGGATCGGCGGGCATGGCACCTCGCTTTCGAACCGGCGGCCCAGCCGATCGGGGCCGAGAGGACAGGAGAGCAGCAACGTATCGTCGCCGGCACCGGCCGGTCTTGTACGTTCGTGCACCCGGCGCCGGGGGCGGCGAAGGCAACGCACGGTCGATCTGTTCAAGGTGCATCCAAAGGACACACCCACGGGAACTTACACCTGGACGGTCACGGCGAATGTGACCGAGTCAGTCACTGTGTCCTCGACCTTCACGGTCTACTGACCTCTTGGCCAAGCAGCCGCGATCCGGGCGTCCGGACATGCGTCAACCGAGCAGGCCACCGATGACTTCGAAGCCTCGACGGCCCCGATCCCTGCTGCGAAGTCGTGCTGCGCACTCCCGATGGATCTGGGTGGTGAGGTGTGGCCGTCACCCTCGCTGCCGCAGCCACTCGTGGTAGGGCACCGGCGGGGTGTCCTGCTCCGCCTGGGTGACGATGCACTCGGTTATCCAGGTGCGGAGCGACACCATCTCCGGTGTGGACCGGGGGGTGAGCAGATGGTGGGTCTCGCAGATCTCGTCGGCCAGGTTGTCCGCGGCGAGGAGTTCGCAGACGCTGGAGGCCATCTCGCGGGGGAGGGTCATTTCGATGTCGACGTACTCCAGCCCCGCCGCGGCGGCGTCTAGCGCGATCCGGCGGCCCATGTGCCGCGCGAAAGCCGGGCGCGTCACCAGCCGCTCGATGAGCTGGCCCAGCTCCCGCGGCGGGGTCGGGCCGTCCTCGGAGTCCATGAGTTGTAGCTCGCGGATCAGGTCGTCGAGTCGCCGGTCGACCCGAAGCGCGAGCTGCACCGGGCACCGAGGCATACGCACCGTCGCCCAGTCCGCGGGCAGGATGCCCGGCTCCGGCGTCGTCACGTCGCGGAACGCCACCACCGGCGGTCGGACCTCGTGCTCGACGTTGTCACCGGCGAGGTCGGCCCAGATCCGCCGGCCGTCGGCGCGCTCCTCGATCCCCCAGGACTGCGCCAGCACCGACACGATCGCCAGCCCGCGCCCCGTGGTACCCAGGTCCTCGACTGGGGGTATGTCGCCGGACCTCTGCACCGGAGGTGGGGCCACCGCTGGGAGCGGGACCAGCCCGCCGGCGTCCTCGACGCTGAGCCGCACGGCCGGGTCGAGGTCGCTCATCCCGACGTGGATGTAGGGACTGCCGCTGTGCAGCGCGGAGTTCGCCGCCATCTCGGTGACGCACAGGGCCGCGTCGTCGACGAGGTGATCGCGGCCCCAGTCCAAGAGCCCATCGGTGACGAACCTCCGCGCTCCGGGGACGCTGGAGATCTCCGCGGCGAGACGCACGCGCAGCTCGGGATTGCCACCGCCGGGCACGGAAGTCATGGAGGCATTGTGCCCCGGTTCGACGACGTCCGGAGAGGGGTCCGCCGGTGGCCCTCAGGCCGATGGAACACGTTGGACTCTCCTGCCCGGACCGGATTGCAGTTGATGCTCAGCCGCAGCACCGCGGGTGGTTTCCCGCGCCCGCGACGCCCGACATTGTCCACATCACCTTAAGCTGAGCGAACTCAACCAGTAGGTCCCGATACAGACCCTCTATTCGTAGGCGGTTTGGCCTCGACCCACACATCGTCGAAGCTCGGCAGACTCTCGCTGCGTCATTTCGCCGCGTTCGCCGGCGGATGACATGGGCCGGGACAAGCGCGCGGTCAGCTGGCGGGCTTGCGCTCGATCCGGTAGTGCAGGGTCAGGAACGGGAAACCGAAGACCCAGAACGCGTGCTCCGCGCGCAGCGCGTCGTCCTCGACGAAGACGTCGAGCTGTTCCTCGAAGCCGTGTACGGCCAGGGCAGTGAGCTCGTCCGCCGCCGAGTCGACATAGGTGAGGTAGTGCCCGGCCTGGCCGTCATGGACGCGGCTGGTCAGCGTCAGGCCCCGGTCAGGCCGTGACCGGGGGAGCAGCGTGGCTGTGAAGCTGCCCTCCGGAACGGGGAACCCGACGCTGACGTAGCCGCAGCCGCTGTGGGTGTAGGTGGTGTAGATGCCGACCATGATCGGCTCATCGTCGTCGGCAAACGATCGGATCCAACCACGCACCGACACCGTGCCGTCGACCCCGGTGACCGTGTCGATGCGGCTGCGGATCCCGCGCTGGGCCTCGCGTCGGGTTCATTGGGACGCTGGCCTGCCCCAGGGGACGCGCGACCAGCGTTCGGTACAGCAGGTAGCCCGGCCGCACCCACAGCCGCCACTGCGGGACGATGTCGAGAGCGAACCGAGTGGTGTGCTCGTAGAACTCCCGCACCAGCGGATCGACCTGCTCCGGGTCGAGCCCCGGACCGGCCAGCGCGTCGAGGGAGGCCACGATCCCGGTCTCCTGGGCGTCGGCGCTGTAGTGGGCTCCGAGCTCCTCGGCGAGGTCCCGCACATAGGTGGTGCCGACGTAGCTCGACCGCGCCGGCCTGGGCACCACGAACGGCAGGTCGGCGGCCGCAACCCCATCGCCCCGACCACGGCGCCCGTGGCCGTGCCGATCGCGAGCGGACCCGCACCGGTCACCTTCTCCGAGGCCCACCCGAGTGGTGCCGCCAGCGCGGTGCTCACCCGCGATGCGCTGCCACAGCGCCGGGATCTCGCCCTCCTTCTGGCGGGCCCGAGCCACCGCCTCCGACGTACCCAGGCCGACCGCGCCGACCAGCGCGGCGCCGGCCGCCGACCTGACCCCGCGGTGCGCGGCCAGCGATGCTCCGGCGAGGCCGCCGATCGACGCCGCGAAACCGATGGAGGAACTGGTGGCCACGCCCGTGACCCTAGCTCGTACCGCCCCCGGACTCGCCGTGAGAATCGGCATCGAACCGGACGCGTGAAACGAGCCCCACTCCCTCCGCAGGGTTACCCCGAGGGAGTGACCCGGCAAGGTTGTGGCAGCCACCCTGGCGGTCAGCACATCGTTCATCGCGTACTCCAAGACGGTCGCGCGTTCGAGTACGAAGGCGCGAAGTGTGTGGTCGTTGACTGCGTCGGGCTCCTGACCGAAGGTGACGCGGAAGAATGTCTTAGCTCGGCCATGACCGCCGGCTCGGCTGCCGGTGCCGTCAGGCGACATCGACCCCGCTTCCCGGCGGCGGGCGCGCGTTCACCGGTGCGGCGCTGCGCTCGACCTTGACGGCCGAGGGCGATGTCATGGCAGTGGTGAGAGCGCCGTAGTCCAGCTGGAAAGCGACCTCGTCACCGACCGAGACAGCATGATCTCCCGCATCGACCACGAGGTGGTCGCTGCTCGCGCCCAGGATCGTGATGCCGTTCGGCGGAGTGAGCCCGCCGGTATCGACGTCCTGACGGCCGAGGGCAAGGATCGCCTGCCGGACGGTCCCCACCCCTGTCCGGCGCGACCGCTCCCCGAACGCACTCTGCGCGCCGACGCCCCAGGGCTGCACCGGCTTCTCGCGTGCCTCGATCACCTCGGCCACCAGCGTGAACGCGTCGGTGCGGAGTCCGTCGATCACCCGCCTGTGCAGTGCCTCGGTGCCGAGCAGGATCGACTCGCCCAGTCGTAACTCATTGATGCGGCCTACGTCACGGGTCGCCATGGCCCAGTCCAGGTTGGCCGAGTTGCCGCCGGACACGATCGACAGGTCAACGCCGCACGCGGCCTCGACCTGCTCGACGAGGCGAGACAACTCGTCCATCTTGTGCTGATCCGGCGTGATGCCGTTCTGACAGGCAAGATTGGTGCCGAGACCCGCCAGCGTCAGACCTGGCCGCTGGCCGACCGTGCGGGCCAGGTCGACGACGTCCTCGGCGGCCACGCCCTCGCGCAGGTCCCCCAGCTCGACCATCAGGATCACGGCATGCGTGGTACGCCACCGAACCGCCGTCGCAGACAGTGCATCCAACACGAGCGCCTCGGTGTTGAGGCTGACATCGGCATCGCGCACGACACGATCGACCTGGCTCATCATCGGTGACCGGATCAGCGTAAGTAGAGCCACGATCCCGGCGGTACGCAACCGTGCGAGATTCTCTACACGCGACTCCCCGAGCCCGGTGACTCCGCCACGAAGCATCGCTGAAGCGACGCCCGGGGATCCGAGAGCAGCCTTGGACACACCCGTGACCCGGATGCCCTTCGGAGCCAGAAGATCCACGAGCGTGCGCGCATTGTGTGCGATCGCGTCGAGGTCGATCTCCAGGCGAGGTGCGATCACCGTTCGCCCGAGGCACATGACGCCTCGAGCAAAGGAAACGCGAGCAGCACCATGTCGACGAGACGGTCGAGGTCGCGGGTCAACGGGTCGGTCGCCGGCAGCCCGAACTCCAGCTCTAGCGCATCGATGGCTGCACCGATCTCGTCGTCGGTCATGCGTTCGTGGTTGACGGTGATCCCGATGACCTTCGTGTCGGCGAACGCCTCGATCAGCCTGACCTCGTCGGCGACGTCCGGCATGGGCACCATCGGGAAGTCCCCCAGGACCTCGCGCTTGGGCGCGTGCTGGACGATCACGCCGGCCGGTCGGCTGCCTCGCAAGATGTGGGTCGACGACAGGTACGCGGGGTGGCTAAGCGCTCCCTGGCCCTCGACCACGATCAGGTCTGGGCTCTCGGCCTCGAAGGCGGCAACGACTTGTGCCTCTACCTCACCGGAGCAGAACTGGGGCACCAGTGCATCCAGCGCCACGCCATACCTTCCGCCCTGGATGAGTGTGGTCTGGCCCGTGCCGACCATGACGGCCCTGATGCCTCGCGTATTCAGCGCCTGGACGAGCAGGGTGGCGGTGGTGCGCTTTCCAATGGCGCCGTCGGTGCCCAGCACCGCGATCCGTGGGCAGGTCACGTCGAAGATCCGGCCGGAGAACAGATGCAGGTCCTTGCGCTCCTTGGGGCGTCGGACGTCGGTGATCGTCACTCCCGCCAGGAGGCTGGCTGCCACGAACTCTGCGTCGTCGTTCAGGAACTCATGGAGGCCGTTGATGATGTGCATACCACGGGCGATGCCGTCCAGCAGGACGACTCGTTGTGCCGGCGCGAGCATGCCGTCGGCCGGGGCGACACCGCAGATCAGATAGTCGGGCACGCGCCCGGCGTGCGCGATCGCATCGGCCAGGCTCGCCAGGACGGGAATCCCGTTGGCGGTTCCGTCCAGGAAGGTACCGGCGTCCACGCCGGCCTGACGGTTGTCGATGACGCTGAGAATCTCGTACTTCTCCGAGTAGCGGACGAGCCCGTTGGCCGTCTTGCCGTCCTGCTCGCCGAACTGGCCCTCACAGTAGACGACGGCAGACGTACCGCGCGGGAGCGACGGGATGGCGCGCGGAGCGGCCTCGGCGCCTGGTCGGACGTCTACCGAGACGGAATTGGGGGCATACGGTGACATTGCACTCCTCTGAGAGATCAGAGGAGCCGACGGAATCGAGGCGGGACTCGACGAGCCCAACGTTCAACGAGAAGTCTTCCCTGATTGCCGGCAGAGTTACCGATGCGCCCAGGCTAGCAGCACGACCGGGCACGGGACGTCCGGGCCCCGGAGCACACTGGCTCGTACACGTCGTCCGAATCCCAGCCATCCAAGCCGCCACCCACAGCCGCCCATCCTCCTCATAGGTGCCGCTCGTAGATCGAAGCGGAGCGGGTCAAGGGTCGAGCTTGCTCGATCACGTAGTGCTGGCCGGCGCACACCTCGGTGCGGCTGCCGCCCTCGCCAATGCCGAACACGAACTCGCACGCTTCCTGTTCGCCGCCCAAACAAAGACCCAACTCAGGAACTTTGCGATCACCTTCGAACACCTGCTGGGACGCCTGAGCGAGCCCGCCTTCGTGGCGATGCGGCAATCCAACGCTCGCCGCTGGTCACTCCCGCCGAAGGCAGGTCGCACAACGGCGCGGTCCGTTGAACAAGGGCCACCCACTTCTTCAGGGCCTCCAGGTGGCCAAACTCCACGGTGGAGGCGCTGATGCGGACCCAACGGCCGGCAGGACTAAG
>WHTJ01000001.1 GCA_009377795.1 Propionibacteriales bacterium
TGGGCAGCCGACCTCTACAACCGAGCCCGCACCAGAGGACACGACCACCCCCACGCCGTGCGCATCCTCGCCCGCGCCTGGCTCTTCGTCATCTGGCACTGCTGGCAAGACCACATCGCCTACGACCCCACCAAACACAACGCGCTCCAACGACTGCTCAACCCAAACCAGCAGGCGGCTTGACACAGGGCTTCTCATTTGTCGGCGAGGAGCTTGGTGGCGAGTACGGCGGCCTGGGCCGCGGTGAGTACATCGAGCCGCTCTACACCGATCCGATCGGCTGGGTCCTGGTCGCCGGTGCGACCGTGTCCCTCCTCATAGGTGTCTTCGTGATGCGCAAGGTGATCAGGGTGGATGTGTGATGAGCAACAGCACGGTGTTGACGGTTTCGCTCGGCGGTCTATTCGTCGCGCTGCTCGCCGGGGTGATCGCGTTCGGCGCTCCGGCGTCGTCGCAGCGGGTGGCGGTCAACCGGTCGCTCGGGCTGGTCGGGACCTTGGGCCGCCGCGAGGAGGAGAGGGCCGATCCCGGCTCGTTCTTCGACCGGGTCGTCGTACCTCTGTTGCATCGCGTCGCCGTGCTCGGTCGGCGGCTGTCCTCGATGGGCTATTTCGGCTGGGTACATCGCGCCCTGGACCGGGCGGGCAACCCGCCGCGATGGAGGATCGACCGGATCTTCGGCGTCAAGGCCGCCGGACTGCTGGGGCTCGGTGGCGCTCGGAATGCTGTACGGCTCGATGCTCGGTTTCGGCGGCGTCGTGGTCGTACCGCTGGCCGGCGCAGCCGTTGGCTTCTACGTGCCGGATCTCCTGCTCTACAACGCCGGTGTCAAACGCCAAGACCAGATTCGCCGGTCCCTGGCCGAGGCGATGGACATGCTGACCGTCTGCGTTGAGGCCGGGCTCGGCTTCGACGCCGCGCTCGCCCAGGTGGCCCGCAAGACCGACGGCCCGCTTGCCCGGGAGCTGTCCCGCGTGCTGCAGGAGATGCAGCTGGGGACCGCCCGGCTGGAGGCCCTGCGCGCGCTGGGGGAACGCAGCACCGTGCCCGAGCTGCAGGCGTTCGTGTCGGCCATCCTGCAGTCCGACGGATTGGGCGTCCCGATCGCGGATGTCCTGCGCGAGCAGTCCCGGGAGATGCGGACCAAGCGACGGCAGCTCGCCGAGGAGAAGGCGCAGAAGATCCCGGTGAAGATCCTGTTCCCGATGCTGCTGTTCATCTTCCCGGCGCTGTTCGTCGTGGTGATCGGGCCGGGGGCGATCCAGATCTACCAGATGTTCGCCGGAGTATAGGTTCGGACTCAGCCCTCGATGTGCGCGGTGACGAGCTCGGCGACCAGGTCGGGCCGGGTGCGCGGGAGCCAGTGGCCGGACGGCACGGTGTGGACGCGGAGGTTCGGCGCCCATTGCTCGACCTGCGTCTGCAGCGGCACGCCGACGTACCTGTCGCGGGTGGGCGCGATCACCTGGACCGGCACCGTCGTACGCCGTTCCTCCGGACGCAGCAGACGCGGGATCATGTTCGCCCGGTAGAGCTGCACGCCGTACACGTAGTCGTCCACCGCGGCGGACGACGGCCGCGTCGAGCTCGGCCGGCGACGCCCGATCCTCGCGAGGACGATCCGTCCAACGCTGCGGAACACCAGCTCGGGAACGAACGGGATCTGGAAGAACCCGATGTACCAGGACATGCCCACCTGCTTGAGCAACTGGCGGGGGAGCGGGCCCTGGCCCCGGCCCCGGTTGCGCATGCGCAGGCGTAGGCCCGCATGGTCGAGACAGGGGCCCGAGATCGACGTGAAGGACGCGATCCGGCCGCGCAGTCGGTCGCCGGTGACGAAATGCCACCCCTGGATGGAGCCCCAGTCGTGCGCCAGCAGGTGCACGGGGCGGTCGGGGCTGGCCGCGTCGAGGACTGCCGCGCAGTCGGCCTCCAGCACGTCGAGCCGGTACGCCCTGCGCGGCCGTGGCTTGCTCGACTCCCCGGCGCCGCGGGTGTCGTAGGCCACCACGTGATAGCGGTCGCTCATCCGGTCGACGACGCCGTCCCACAGGCCCTTGTTGTCCGGGTAGCCGTGCAGGCATACCAGGGTGGGATTGGCCGGGTCGCCGGCGGTGCGTACGGCGAGGCGTACGCCGTCCGGGGCCACCACCTCGGTTGTGGCGGTCATGTTCTGCGTCCGATCGGCGTCGTACGTTCGGCGCCCTCGAGGACCCGGAACCCGATGCCGGCGGCCCGCAGGCGCCGGATGAGCGCGTCGCCCATCGCGGCCGCGGTGGTGACCTGGCCGGACGACTCCGGGAGGTCGTCGAACGCCAGGCAGAGCGCGGACTCGGCGAGCATCTTCGCGGTCTCGGTGTAGCCCGGGTCCCCTCCGGCCACCTCGGTGACCACGCGCTCACCGCCGCCCTCGCCGACGAAGCGGACCGTGAACCAGGACCTCGCCCGCTTCTCCTCGCTCGGCCCCGCGCCCGGTGCGCGACGGTTCAGCAGCCGGCGCCGGATCGGCGGCACCTGTGCCGCCACCAGCACGGCGGCGAGCCCGGACCCGAGGCCGGCGACCGTCGTCAGACGCCGGACGGCGGCGTACTGGCGATACGTGAAGTCCGGGCCGTACACCTCGAGCGCGGCCGCGGAGCGGGCCACGATCTGCGGGTCCAGCGTCGGAAGCGGGATCGCCCACGCCCCCAGGTCGCGCCGCCGGCCTGGCCGGCCGCTCACGGCGCGGACCCGGCGACCGTCCGGCAGGGGCTCGACCCGTCGCCTTTCCTTGTGTGCTTGGACATTCTGCCGCGGCCGGGAGAAGCCCGTGACCGCGCTCTGGAAGGTGCCGCCGGAGACGTCTCCGCGAGCGCGCATGAACGCGTCGAGCCGGATGGGTACGCCGCGGGGGAGCGCCCGTACGGTGAACAGCCCGCCCAGGTCGTACGGGATCGACTCGAACCCGCACGCGTGCACGAGCCGCGCTCCGGTCTGCGTGGCCCGCTCGTGGTGCCGGAGGTACGTCCGGTCGACGAACTCGGGCTCGCCGGTGAGGTCGACGTAGTCGGTGCCGTGCTCGGCGCATGCGGCCACTACCGGCTCGCCGTAGCGGACGTACGGCCCGACCGTCGTGATGACGACCCGGGTCGCGGCCGCCATCGCGGACATCGAGTCCGGGTTTGTGACGTCGGCGTACAACAACGGCAGCTCGGCGCACGCCGGGTTGATCGCCGCCAGCCGCCGGCGTACGGCCTCGAGCCTTCCCTGGTGGCGACCGGCAAGGGCGAGCCGCGCCCCGGCCGCCGCGTGCCGTGCGAGGTACTCGGCGGTGAGCCCGCCGGTGAACCCGGTCGCGCCGAACAGGACGACGTCATGCGTTCGGCCGTCGGTCATCACGACTCCTCGACTCGGGCGACGGTTCGGGCGCGGCCCAACCAGGGTCCGCACAGTCTAGGCACCTCGGAGAATTCTGCGAGTACAAGCAACGAGAATCCTCCGAGGCTCGCTCGCCCGCAGCGCGTCGTCGGATCAGTCGTCCGCGAAGATCTCGGTGGGCGCCTGACGCTGGTCGGTGGGTGCTTCAAGCCTGTCGGGTTCCTGCAGGGTGCGCAGGAGGAACCAGCCGACGGCGGGTAGTGCGATCAGGGGTGCGAGGCCGGTCTGCAAGGAGGTGGCGTCGGCGACGGCGCCGATGATCGGGCTGGCGATGCCACCGATGCTGATGGTCAGGCCCAGGGTGACGCCGCTGGCGGTGCCCACGTGTCGCGGCAGGTAGTCCTGGCCGAGGGTGATGTGCAGGGAGAAGGGCACGTACAGGCCGGCCGAGGTGAGCGCGACGAACACGAAGAGCGGCGGACCGGGAACGAAGACCACGCCGGCCACGGCGAGGACGGTCAGGGCGTACGACCACCGGACCACGGGGAGGCGGCCGAAGCGGGTGGCCAGTCTTCCCCCGGCCACGGTGCCGACCGCGCCGCCGAGGTAGAGGATGAACAGCGCGACGGTGCCGGAGACGTCCCCTCCGCCGGTGCGTTGACGCACGTACAGGGAGATGAACGCGCTCAGGCCGACGAAGACGATGGAACGGAACACGATGGCACCGGACAGTTTCATGAAGGCGGCCCAGTCGTCCTGGACGGCGGCGTGGTTCGGACGGGCGGCCGCGGTCGCTGTGGCGGGCTTCGTGATTCCTCGCAGTGCGGCCACGCACAGTGCTGCGCCGGCGAGGGCGGGGACGACCAGCAGTGGGGAGGCGTGCAGGCCGCCGGTGGCGATGACGGCGGAGACCATCAGGGGTGCGGCGGCGAATCCGAGGTTGCCGCCGAGGGAGAACCAGCCCATCGCGGTGTGGCTGCCGCGGCTGGCCGCCCGCGCCGCGCGGGCGGCCTCCGGGTGGTAGGCGGCGACGCCGACCCCGGACGCCGCGACGACCGCCAGGGTGAATGCGTAGGAGCCGCTGACGCCGGCGAGGGCGACGCCGACCCCGCCCACCAGGGTGCTGGTCGGCAACAGCCACGGCATGGGCCACCTGTCGGTCAGTGCCCCGAACAGCGGCTGCACCACCGAGGACAGCACGGTGGCGGCCAGGACGATGCCGGCGGCGGCGGCGTAGGAGTAGGCCCGCTCGGCGACGAAGAACGGCACCAGCGCGGCCACCGCGCCTTGGTAGATGTCCACGCAGGCATGCCCCAGGGACAGCAGCGTGATCGGGCCGGGGCGGCGCGAGGTCCGGTCGGTCGGCACCGGGTCATCGTCGCCGCGGCACCACCGGGCGTGCTTCCGATAAACTGCCATATCATGCCGGATATCCGCCACACTCCCGAGGCGCCCACCCGCACCCAGCCGCTGGCACCGGGAGAACGCATCGACGCGCACCGCCACGACGACCACCAGATCATCTACGCGGGCTCCGGCGTCCTGGCCCTCACCACCGACGCTGGCACCTGGTTCGCCCCCGGCACCCGCGCCATCTGGGTGCCCGCCGGATGCGTCCACGCCCACCGCGCACACGGCCACCTCGACCTGCACCTGGTCGGCCTGCCCGCCGACACCAACCCACTGGGCCTGAACTCCCCGAACGTCCTGGCCGTCAGCCCCCTGCTGCGCGAACTGATCCTCGCCTACACCCACAGGCCCGGCGACGACACCCCCGAGCGGCAACGCCTGCGCGCCGTCCTCCTCGACCAGCTACGCGCCTCCCCGCAACAGCCAGTCCAGCTGCCCACTCCCGCCGACCCTCGCCTCACGGTCGTCTGCGACCTGTTGCACCGTGACCCCGCCGACCCGCGCACCCTGGCTCAACTGGGCAGGGCCACCGGAGCCGGCGAGCGAACCCTCAGCCGCCTCTTTCGCCGCGACCTGGGCATGACCTTCCCGCAGTGGCGCACCCAGCTACGCCTGTACCACGCCCTGCGCATGCTGGCCGACGACACACCGGTGACCACCGTCGCCCATCGCTGCGGCTGGTCGTCCACCAGCGCCTTCATCGACGTCTTCCGCCGGGCCTTCGGCTACACACCCGGCACCCACAACCGACGACCCTGAACCATTCGTGCCCGGACTTCCGCCCGCTCTCGGCCGACCGCCGGGAGTGG
The DNA here is from genome assembly GCA_009377795.1 of Propionibacteriales bacterium. Classification (GTDB taxonomy): domain Bacteria; phylum Actinomycetota; class Actinomycetes; order Propionibacteriales; family Nocardioidaceae; genus WHTJ01. The sequence goes on from WHTJ01000001.1 coordinate 5,577, forward strand.
CGGCTTTCGACCGCCGACCGGCTGTGGCAGCATCGCGCGGGTGCGTTTCCATGCCGATCTGCACATTCACTCGAAGTACTCGCGGGCCTGCAGCAAGGACTGCGACCTCGAACATCTCACCTGGTGGGCGCGGCGCAAGGGCGTCAGCCTCGTGGGTACGGGCGACTTCACCCACCCGGCGTGGTTCGACCACCTGCGGGAGAGTCTCGTACCCGCCGAGCCGGGGCTGTACCGCCTGCGCGACGACCTCGACCGGGACCTGACCCGCACGCTGCCGCCCAACCTGGCCACCGACCCGGTCCAATTCATGCTGTCCGTCGAGATCTCCACGATCTACAAGCGCAATGACCGGACCCGCAAGGTCCACCACCTGGTCTACGTGCCCGACTTCGACGCGGCCGCGGAGTTCAACCGCAGGCTCGGCCGGATCGGCAACCTGGGCTCGGACGGACGGCCGATCCTTGGTCTGGACTCCCGCGACCTGCTGGAGATCACCCTCGAATGCGGGGACGGCGCCTACCTGGTGCCCGCGCACGTGTGGACGCCGTGGTTCGCCGTGCTCGGATCGAAGTCCGGGTTCGACGCGATCCAGGACTGCTACGTCGACCTGGCCGACCACATCTTCGCACTGGAGACCGGGCTGTCGAGCGACCCGGCGATGAACTGGCGGGTCTCCGGCCTCGACCGATACCGCCTGGTGAGCAACTCGGACGCGCACTCGCCACCCATGCTCGGTCGCGAGGCGACGGTGTTCGACACCGACCTGGACTACGCGTCGATCAGGCGAGCGCTGGAGACCGGCGACGGCCACGCCGGATCGGTCGAGTTCTTCCCCGAGGAAGGCAAGTACCACGTGGACGGGCATCGCAAGTGCGGCGTGCGCATGGAGCCACCCGACACTCGCGAGCACGCCGGGATCTGCCCGGAGTGCGGCAAGCCGCTCACGGTCGGCGTACTGAGCAGGGTCGAGGAGCTCGCCGACCGTCGGGACCCGGTCCGGCCCGACGGCGCCGCCGGGTTCCGCTGCCTCATCCCGCTGCCGGAGGTCGTGAGCGAGATCGTCGGCACCGGGCCGAAGAGCAAGAAGGTGCTCAAGGAGATCGACCGGCTCACCGCCACGCTCGGACCCGAGCTGAGCATCCTCGAGAACGTGTCGGTCGACGACATCGAGGCCTGCACGCCGCTTCTCGGGGAGGCGATCGGCCGGTTGCGCCGCGACGAGGTGATCCGGGAGGCGGGGTACGACGGGGAGTACGGCGTCATCCGGCTGTTCGAACCGGGCGAGCTGAGGCGGCTGAACGCGGTGGCCGCCCATGCATTGTTCGACGATGCGCCGTTCGCAACCGGCGATTCCACGCCGTCCAAGGAAAAACCCGCGGTCGTGGGCCGGCCGGCGCCAGAGCCGGAGCGTCGTACGGAGGCCGACATTCAGCCTCAGGCGATGGTCCCGGCCGGTGGGCTGGTCGACGGCCTCGACCCTGACCAGCGGACCGCCGCCGAGATCACCGACGGCCCGCTGCTCATCGTCGCCGGTCCGGGGACCGGCAAGACCCGCACGCTCACGCATCGCCTCGCCCACCTCGTCACCGCACACGGCGTGCCGCCGGAGCACTGCCTGGCGATCACCTTCACCCGGCGCGCGGCGGAGGAGATGGCCGAACGGCTCGCCGTGCTGGTACCCGAGCACGCGCCAGGCATGACCGTGGCCACTCTCCATTCGCTCGGCGTGCGCATCCTCCGTGAGCAGTCCGAGCGAGCCGGGCTGAGCCGGCAGTTCGGGATCGCGGACCGGTCTGAGCAGATGGCGGTCGCCGTCGAGACCGCCGGCGACGAGCGGGCGGCCACGCGTCTGCTGGCCGGGCTGGCCCGGCGTCGCTCCACGGACGACGGGCCGGAGTTCGTCGAGGGCGCGGACCGCTATGCCAAGGCGCTGCGTGAGCGGGACCTGGTCGACTTCGACGACCTGATCGCGGTGCCGGCGGAGCTGCTGGAGAACGACCCGGACCTGGCCGCGGTCTACCGCGATCGGTACCGGTGGATCTCCGTCGACGAGTACCAGGACATCGACGAGCAGCAGTACCGGCTGCTTCGCGGCCTCGCTCCGCCGGACGGCAACCTCGCGGCGATCGGGGACCCCGACCAGAGCATCTACCGGTTCCGGGGTGCCGACGTGGGGTTTTTCCTGCGATTCCAGCAGGATTTCCCGGGTGCTCGTACGGTGCAGCTCACCCGCAACTTCCGGTCCAACCCGTACATCCTCGCCGGCGCCCTTCAAGTGATCGAGCCGACGACGCTGGTACCCGACCGGCAGCTGCGACCGATGGGCGTACACCGGGCGATCCCGGTCGGGCTGCACCACGCCGCCTCGGAGCCGGCCGAGGCCGAGTTCGTGGCGCGCACCATCGAGCAGGTGCTGGGTGGGGCGTCGTTCCACGCGCTCGACAGCGGAAGGGTCGTGTCCGACGGCACTCAGGGGCTGGGCTTCTCCGACTTCGCCGTGCTGTACCGGACCGACCGGCAGGCACGGGCGGTGATGGAGGCCCTGACCAGGGCCGGGCTTCCGTTCCAGAAGCGGTCGCACGACCGGTTGGCCGACCGGCCCGGCGTACCGCGGCTCCTCGCCGAGCTGGCGTACGCACCCACGGACGCGGGACCGCCGGTCACCGAGGAGACCCCGGTCGTCGAACGCCTCCGACGTGCCGCGAGCTTCGTCCTCGACCGGCTGCCGGACACCGACCCGGACCCGCCCACCGCCGAGATCGACACCGCTCTCGACCTGCTCAGGCCGCTCGCCGAGCGATGCGCCGACGACCTGGAACGGTTCCGCACCGAGCTGTCGCTCGGGGTCGAGGTGGACACCTGGGACCCGCGGGCCGACCGGGTGTCCCTCCTCACCCTGCACGCCGCCAAGGGACTGGAGTTCCCGGTGGTGTTCGTGGTCGGGTGCGAGGACGGGTTGCTGCCGCTGCGCTGGTCGGGAACACCGCCGGACGCTGATGACGAGGAGCAGGTACGCGAGGAGCGGCGGCTGCTGTTCGTCGGCATGACCAGGGCGCGACAGCACCTCTACCTCAGTCACGCCGCCGAACGGCTACGGCAGGGGACGGTTCAGAAGGCCGGCCGGTCGCCGTTCCTCTCCGATCTCGACCCGGCGGTATGCGAACGGATCGGTGACCCGGTGCCCCGCACCAGGCCGCGCACGACACAGCTTCGCCTGCTCTGAGGGGTACGCCGCTATCGTTGCCCGGTGACCGATCGGCCCGCCTCTCCCTCGCACGCACTCGCGGAACTGCTGGCCGGCAACCACCGATTCGTCAGCGGCGACCGGATCCACCCGAACCAGGACGCCGAGCGCCGGACCGCCCTGGCGGATGCGCAGAACCCGTTCGCGGTCGTCCTGGGCTGCTCCGACTCGCGGCTCGCCGCCGAGATCATCTTCGACCGCGGACTCGGTGACCTGTTCGTCGTACGCACCGCCGGGCACGTCGTCAGCCCGGAGGTGCTGGGCAGCATCGAGTACGCCGTCACGGTGCTGCACACGCCGCTCGTCGTCGTCCTCGGCCACGACTCGTGCGGTGCCGTGCGGGCGACTCGCGAGGCGGTTTCCGGCGACGCCTCGCCGGCGGGGCACCTGCGTTCGGTCGTGGACGCGGTCGCGCCGAGCGTCCGGGTCGCCGCCGAGCGGCGGATCGAAGACGTCGACGGGATCGTCGACGTCCACATCGGGAGGACCGTCGAGCTGCTGCGGTCGCGTTCGGACGTGATCGGGGCGGCGGTCGACTCGGGGAACTGCGCGGTGGTCGGCATGTACTACCGGCTGAGCGCCGGCCGGGTCCGCATCGTCGGCGAGTAAGCTTCAGACTTGACTTATATAAGTCAACGCTGAAAGACTCGCCGCATGCACGCGCTCGATGTTCTGGGCGACCCGGTGCGCCGCCGGATCCTGGAGCTGCTCGCCGAGGGTGAGCACGCGGCCGGCGAGATCGGCTCCGTGGTCCAGGGCGAGTTCGGGATCTCCCAGCCGGCGGTGTCCCAGCACCTGCGCGTGCTCCGAGACAACGGGTTCGCGCAGGTACGCGCCGAGGGCACCCGCCGGCTCTACGCCGTCGACCCGACGGCGTTGCGCGAGGTGGACCTGTGGCTGGAGCGCTATCGGCGGTTCTGGACCCAGCGGCTCGACGCTCTCGGCACAGAGCTGGCGCGCGGCAGGCGACAACGCCGTACGACGGAAGGGAAGTCCGATGACCGACACCACAAACCTGATCGAGCAGACCGAACGCGAGATCGGCAGTAAGCAGATCGCCGCGGGCGAGGCCCGCACCGCCGTCCTGCGGCGGCGTTACCCCGCGTCCATCGACGACGTCTGGGACGCCTGCACCGATCCCGAACGGCTCCGCAGGTGGTTTCTGAGGGTCACCGGAGATCTTCGGCTCGGCGGGACGTTCAGTTTCGAGGGCAACGCCAGTGGCGAGATCGTACGCTGCGAGCCGCCGCGCCTGCTGGCGGTCACCTGGGTGTACGGCGACCACCCGGTCGACGAGGTGGAGCTGCGGCTTTCGCCTGGTGAGGAAGGCGAAACCGTGCTCGAACTCGAACACGCCACGGTGTCCGATACGACCGAGTTCGAGGGACAGCTGTACGACGCCGTCTTCGGAGTCGGGACCGGGTGGGACCCGGCCCTGTGGGCCCTGGATCTCTACCTGCGCGACGAGCTGCCCGAGGACCTGGCCGAGAGATGGCGGTCCGGCGACTTCCCGCCGGAGGTCGAGGACTTCTTCAGTCGATCCGCCGAGGCGTGGACGCGCGTTCTCGGGTGAGCCGCAGCAGGCCGGCGCCGACGGCAGCGGCGAGCGCCGAGCCGGTCAGGATGCCCACCTTGGCCTGGCCGATCAGTGCCGGGTCGTCGAACGCCAGACCGGTGATGAACAGCGAGACGGTGAAGCCGATTCCAGCGAGTGTCGCGAGCCCCCACACCACCCGTCCCGGAACGTCGGCGGGCAGGGAGACCAGGCCGAGCCGCCGGGCCGCGAAGACGGCGGCCCCGATGCCGACCGTCTTGCCGACCAGGAGGCCGACGACCACCGCCCATACCGGCCGGCTGCTCAGTGCGTCGACGACCACGCCGCCGCGCAGGTCGACCCCCGCGTTGGCGAGGGCGAACAGCGGCACCACCACGAAAGCGGCGACCGGGTGCACGTAGTGCTCGAGGTCCTCCAGCACTCGCCTGCCGTTCACCGGGCTCGCGGGCGTGAGCAGTCCGAGGGCCACGCCCGCGATCGTCGCGTGCACACCCGAGTGGAACATCGCGTACCAGACGAGGACCCCGACCACGACGTACGCCGCCACCCAGGTGGTCCCGGCGCGCCGCATCACGACCACGAGCGCCAGCCCGCCGAGCGCGGCCGCCAGCCAGCCGAACGACAGGGCCCCGCTGTACGCGATGGCGATCACCACCACCGCGATGATGTCGTCCACGATGGCCACGGACAGCAGGAACAACCTCGCGCCGGCGGGGATCCACCTGCCCAGCACCGCGAGCACGCCGATCGCGAACGCGATGTCGGTCGCCATCGGGATGCCCCATCCGGAGGCCGCGGGGGTACCTCCGGCGATCCCGAGATACAGCGCCGCGGGTACAACGACCCCACCCACGGCCGCGACCACCGGCAGCGCCGCCGCTCGCGGTTCACGGAGCTCGCCGACGGCCAGCTCGCGCTTGATCTCCAGCCCCACCAGGAAGAAGAACAACACCATCGCGGCGTCGTTGACCCAGTGCTGGAGGTCGTCGCTGATCGCCGCCGGTCCGCTGCCGATGGTCAGCGAGGCGTGCCACAGCCGCTCGTACAGATCGCCGGCCGGGCTGTTGACCCAGACCAGCGCCACGACCGTCGCGACGAGCAGCACCACGCCGCCGACCGCCTCGTCGTGCAGGAACTCCGGCAGCGGACGCCGGGCACGGCGGGACGGGGCGTCGTCGGTCGGAGCGTGCACAGACGGCATTGTTCCAGCAGCCCCTCGCGTGCCGGCAGTCACATGGAGGGGACATCCGTCAGGTCGAGGTCGTACCGCACCTCTTCCAGCTCGTGTCCGAACCTTCTCGCTGAAATACGTTCTATACGACGGAATCCAGCCTCGACATAGAGATGTGCGGCGGCGTCGAGCAGGTGCACGGTCCAGAGCTTGATGTGGGTGAATCCGCGCGCCTGCGCGTGGTCCAGCAGTGCCCGCAGCAGTCTGCGGCCGAGCCCGCTGCCACGGGCCGACGGGTCGACCAGGAACCAGCGGAGCTGGCCGGTCCCGCCGCCCTCGTCGGTGAGCGCGACCGTGCCGACCGTGCGGCCGCTGCGCTCGGCGACCCACAGCCATCCGGGCTCGTGCCCGTCGGATCGGTCGCGGGCCTCGCCGAGGGCGGCGGCGAACTGCGTGAGGCCGTGCGCGACGTGTGCCTCGAACCGCTCGTCGAAGTCGTACTCCCGGCGGTAGAGGTCTCCATGCATCGCGAGCACGGTCCCCAGGTCCCCCGGCTCGGGCCCGAGGCGAATCGTGATCTCATCCGCACCTGGCTGTGTCGAGGTTGTCATGCCGTCCCTTCGACTGAAACAATCGTTTCAGTCGAAGGCTAGCACCCTGTTCCGGCGAGGGCCAAGGGGTCATGGCGAGAGAGGACGGTCGATGCCGGCAACCGGCAAGACGGACACGAGCACCGCCCAGGACAGCCGGCGCCGGGCCGAGCTGCTGAGCAGGCTGCTGGAGTATTCGACGACCCATGGGCTGTCCGAGGTCTCGCTGCGTCCGCTCGCGGCGGCGGTCGGGTCGAGTCCGCGCATGCTGCTGTACTTCTTCGGGTCGAAGGAGGGGTTGGTACGCGAGGTCCACCGGAATGCCCGCCAGGTCCAGCTCGAGCTGCTGAGCCGCCAACTCGAGCAGCACTCGGGTGGCCCGGCGGCGTTGCGCGTCCTCTGGGAGTGGCTGAGCGACCCGGCGCACCACAACATGGTGCGGTTCTTCTTCGAGAGCTACGCGCGGTCCCTGCACGATCGCGACGGGGCGTGGAGCGGCTTCGGCGAGAGCAGCGTGTCCGAGTGGCTGCCTCACATACAGGAGGTGCTCGACTCATCCGAGGCGGAGGCGACCCTGGTGCTCGCGGGGTTGCGCGGCCTCCTGCTCGACCTGATGGCGACCGGTGACACCGCGCGGGTGGACGCGGCCTTCGAGGAGCTGGTTACTCGGCTGGCGGTTGGCGCGTAACGAGGTCGCGGCGGCCGGTTCGGCGTCAGCGCCCGGCCGGGCTCGCGGCGAGCGGCCGGAAGCGGCGCAACCGCAGGCTGTTGGACACCACGAACACCGAGCTGAACGCCATCGCCGCGCCCGCGATCATCGGGTTCAGCAGGCCGGCGGCGGCCAGCGGCAAGGCCGCGAGGTTGTACGCGAACGCCCAGAACAGGTTTCCCTTGATGGTGGTCAACGTACGGCGGGACAGCCGGATCGCGTCCGCGGCGACCCGCAGGTCGCCGCGGACCAGTGTGAGGTCGCTCGCCTCGATCGCGACGTCGGTGCCGGTGCCCATCGCCAGACCCAGGTCGGCCTGCGCCAGGGCGGCGGCGTCGTTCACGCCGTCGCCGACCATGGCGACGGACCTGCCCTCCGCCTGCAGCTTTCGTACGACATCGACCTTGTCCTTCGGGAGTACCTCCGCGACCACTTGGTCGATGCCGACCTGCTCGGCGACGGAGCGCGCGACCGCCTCGTGGTCGCCGGTGAGCAGGATCGGCGTCAGGCCGAGGTCGCGCAGCCGGGCGATCGCCTCGGCTGAGGTGGGCTTCACGGTGTCCGCGACCACCACGATGCCGCGGGCCGAGCCGTCCCACCCGACGGCGACCGCCGTCCCGCCGGAGCCCTCCGCCTCCGCCTTCGCCTTGTCCAGCTCCGCGGGCAGGTGCTGCGACCATTCCGCCAGCAGTGCGGTACGTCCCGCGAGCACCGCGTGACCCTCCACGATGCCCTGCACGCCGAGTCCCTCGATGTTCCGGAAATCATCCACGGCCGGAAGGCTCCCCGTACGTTCGGCCGCGCCCTGCGCGATCGCCCGCGCGATCGGATGCTCGGACGCGTCCTCCAGGGCACCGGCGAGCCGCAGCACCGTACCGGCGTCCTCCCCGGGTGCGGGGACGACGTCCCGCAGCGCCATGGTCCCGGTGGTGACCGTTCCGGTCTTGTCGAGTACGACGGTGTCGACCTTGCGGGTCGACTCCAGGACCTCCGGGCCCTTGATCAGGATGCCGATCTGCGCGCCTCGCCCGGTGCCGACCATCAACGCGGTCGGCGTGGCCAGACCGAGCGCGCACGGGCACGCGATGATGAGCACGGCGACCGCGGCGGTGAACGCTGCACCCCAGCCGCCGTCGGCTCCGACCCAGTATCCGAGGGTGGCGACGGCGAGGGCGATGACGATCGGCACGAACACCGCGGAGATCCGGTCCGCCAGCCGCTGCACCTCGGCCTTCGCGCCCTGAGCGTCCTCGACCAGCTTGGCCATCTGCGCGAGCTGGGTGTCCGATCCGATCCGGCTGGCGCGCACGACGATCCGGCCGCCGACGTTCACCGTGCCGCCGACCGCGGTGTCGCCGGGTCCGACCTCGACCGGCACCGACTCCCCGGTCAGCATGGAAATGTCGATGGCCGACGACCCGTCGGCGATGGTGCCGTCGGTGGCGACCTTCTCACCGGGGCGTACGACGAACGGGTCTCCGACGGCCAGATCCTCGACCGGTACCCGTTGCTCGACCCCGTCGCGCAGCACCGCGACCTCCTTCGCGCCGAGCTCGAGCAGCGCCCGCAGGGCGGCGCCGGCGCGGCGCTTGGACCGCACCTCGAAGTAGCGGCCCAGGAGGATGAACGTCGTCACCCCCGCGGCCACCTCGAGGTAGATGTTGCCCGCCCCGTCACTGCGCGAGATGGTCAGTTCGAACGGATGGACCATGCCGGGCACGCCCGCCGTGCCGAGGAACAGCGCGTACAGCGACCAGACGAACGCCGCCGCGGTGCCGAGAGAGATCAGGGTGTCCATCGTCGCCGCGCCGTGCCGGAGGTTCTTCCAGGTCGCGACGTGGAACGGTAGCCCGCCCCACACCACCACAGGTGCGGCGAGGGTGAGCGAGGCCCATTGCCAGTAGTCGAACTGCAACCAGCCGAGCCTCACGGCCGGCGCCATCGCCAGCACGATCACCGGTACGGACAGCAGGACGCTGACGATCACCCTGGTGCGCAGCGAGCGAAGCTCGGCGTCCTCCGCCTCGTCCTTCGTCTCCGCGACCCCGCCGTCCCGCGACGACGGCTTGGGGACCTCGGCGGTGTAGCCGGCCCGCTCCACCTGCGCGATCAGGTCGTCGGCGGCCACGTCGTCGGGGTAGCTGACGCGCGCCTTTTCCGTTGCGTAGTTGACCGTTGCGGTTACGCCGTCCAGCTTGTTCAGCCGCTTCTCGATGCGCGCGGCGCACGAAGCGCAGGTCATGCCGCCGATCGCCAGGTCGACCTGCTGGCGCCGGTCCGGGGTGGTGCCGGCCGGTCCCGTGGCGGGGGAGTCAGTGGTCATCATGACCGCCTCCTTCACCAGCGTCGTCTTCACCAGCGTCGTCCGCGTGTGTTGCGGCCTCGCCGGCGCGCACGGTGAACTCCGCGGTGTGGACCGCGTCGTCGTGGCGGAACTGGAGGAAGAGCCGGTAGTCACCGGCCGAGGGTGTCGTGGCGTGGAACGCGATCCGCGGCCCGGACTCGGTGGTTCCGTCGCCGGGCTCGCCCTCGGGATGCACGTGCAAGTAGGCCAGGTCGCCGTCCCGGAGGGCGACCAGGTGACCGTACGCCGCGAGGTAGGGCTGGAGGTCGGTCACGGGGCGGCCGTCCCGGCTGACCGAGAACGTCAGCTCTGACCCCTCACCGGCCGCGAGCCCGCTGTCCAGGGTCACCTCGTAGCCGTCGACGTGCGCGGTCCGGTCCGGCTCGGGAAGTGGGCGCGGCTGATAGTCGCCGACGGCCACGAGCTCGGACGCGAGCGTCATCTGCATGTCGTGGCCGGTGGCGACGAAGTCGGCGAAGATCCGGTACGGCCCGGGGTGCGACAGGTCCAGGCGGGTGCGCCAGGTCCCGGAGTCGTCGAGCACCGGATGGACGTGCTGGAAGCCGGCCATGTCGCGGCGTACGGCGATCAGGTGCAGATCCCTGCCGTGCGTCTCGTCGTACTCGGTGACCGGAGCGCTGTCCGGCCTCACGATGCGGAACCGCAGCGGGACGCCGCGCGCGGCCGGTGCGGTCCGCTGCGCGATGTCCAGGGTGTAGCCGTGCTGGGAGATCATCAGCCCGGCCGGCATCGCCTCGGTGGCGGTGTCGTCGCCTGCCGCGTCCCTCTTCGCGGCGTGATCGCCTCCCCGAGAGTCGTGGTCGCCCGCCGTCTCGCTCTCCGCACGCTCCACGGTCCCGGCGTCGACGAGGACGTCACCGAGTAGAGTCCCGGCGCCGAAGATCAGGGCCAGCACGGCGAGGTACCCGCCGAGCCTGGTCGGGGTGTTCATCGCGGACCCTTTCGGGCGGCCGGTGTGGCGTACATGTACCCGAGGTTATACCCCCCTAGGGTATTAGCGCAAGCGTCTGCCCGGCCGGCGAGGAGTCAGCATGACCCGTGCGCCGCGGCGCGGAGCGAGCGTGACGTTGCGCGCCTTGAGCGCCTCGGGTCGCGAAGTGCCGGCGCGTACGTCGAACCTGGTCAGCACCTCGCGCAGGATGACCTCCGACTCCATCAGCGAGAAGCCCGCGCCGAGGCACCGGCGTACGCCGCCACCGAACGGGAACCAAGTATGGCTCGACGGAGGATCCGGATCGAGGAAACGCTCCGGCCGGAACTCCCGCGGACGAGGATGGTGCTCCTCATCGGAGTGGACGAGCCCGATGACCGGCATCACGGTCACACCCGCGGGAAGGCGGTATCCCGCCACCTCCGCCGGTTCGGTGAGGACACGGGCGGTCTCGTAGATGACCGGATGCAGTCGCAGCGCCTCCTTGGCCACCGCACCGAGATAGGCGTCGTCTCTCTCGTCGGCGACCCGCTGCGCGCTCGCGAGGACCGCGGGGTTGCGGGCGAGCTCGTGGAAGGCCCACGCCAGCCCGGTCGCGGTCGTCTCGTGGCCCGCCAGCAGCAGCGTCACGAGCTGGTCGCGCAGCTCCTCGTCGGTCAGCGAGCTCTCCGGTGTGGTGAGCAGGCGGGAGAGGACGTCGTGCCGGTCCGCCAGCGAGTCGGCCGTCCTGCGTTCGGCGATCTCGGCGTACAGCAGGTCGTCCATCCGTTCCTGGACCTCGAGATGCCGCCGCCACGGGCCGTAGTTTCGTAACGGGGGATAGAAACCGGCCACCATGATCAGCGGGCTCACCGAGACGACGCGCTCGACCAGGGGCCGCAAGGCGGCCAGCCGGGCCCGGTCCGTGACGCCGAAGACCACGCGCAGGATGACCTCGAGCGTGATGGCCTGCATCCGGGGGTGGATCGGGGCGTGTCTCCCGACCGGCCAGCCGCCCACCTGCTCCCGGGTGATGCCCGCGACGAGGTCGCGGTAGCCGCGGAGTGCGGCCCCGTTGAACGCCGGCATGAGCTGCCGGCGGACCTTGAGATGGTCGTCCTCGTCCAGCAACAGCACCGAGTGCGGACCCATCAGCGGCCCGAGGATCGCGTTGCCCTCACCGGCATGGAACGTCGTGCTGGATCCGGAGAACACCTCGCGGATGTGCTCTGGTCGCGCGAGGAGGACCATCCGTCGGCTTCGCGGCGCGATGCGGAGCAGTACGGCGTCGCCGTACCTCCGGCGCAGCGTGGGCAGCCAGCGGTGCCGGTAACCGCCGAACAGGAACGTTTGCACAACCATCGGCCATGGGGGACCGGGCGGCAGCGAGGTGGCCCTGTCCGGTGCGGCGGCGGCATGGGGTGCGGCGGACATCGGCGGACCTCCGGATGAGGCGTGCTGATTTCCAGAGTAAGCCGCGCGGCGCTCGTGGGTCCGGCCGACTGACTCCCTCTGTCGCGCCGAGATTGCACATCTGGTCGACCAGATGTGCAATCTCGCCGCGAAGGAGTCGCCGCGTGGCGCGTTCTGGTTGCGGATTTCGAGGAGTCGCCGCCAAAACGCGCCGCACTGTGGTGTCAGAGCGCGGCGAGTCCGGTGGCGATCGATGCGGTACCGCCGATGAGGTCGAACTGCTTGCGAACCGTCCACTCCGGATGGTCCAGCGCGGCGAGCAGGACCCCGGCGACGTCGTCGCGCGTCACCTGCCCGGGCTCGAGGCTCTCGCCGACCGTGACGTGGCCGGTTCCCGGGTCGTCGGTGAGCCCTCCTGGCCGCACGATCGTCCAGTCGAGGTCACGGGAGCGGAGGTCCGCATCGGCCGCGGCCTTGGCCCGCAGGTACACCTGGAACACGTCGTCCGATGTCGGGTCGGCCCGGTCGACGCGGATCGCCGAGACCATCAGATAGCGGCGTACGCCGGCCGCGCCGGCGGCATCGGCCAGAAGGATCGCGGCGTCCCGGTCCACGGTGTCCTTGCGGGCCGCGCCGCTTCCCGGTCCGGCACCGGCCGCGAACACGACCGCGTCCGCGCCGTCGAGCGTTCCGCCGACCTCACCCACGGCGGCCCGCTCCAGATCCAGCACGACCGGCCGGACACCGGCGTCCTCGAGGTCCGCGACATGGTCCGAATTGCGGATCAACCCCACGGCCTGGTCCCCGCGACCGCTCAGCAACCGCCCCAGCCGCAGGCCGATCTTGCCGTGTCCGCCGGCGATGACTACGCGCATAGCGACGAACGTACCAACCGGCCGGCGAATTCGGGATCGCCGTTGGCCCTCGCTGCGGTGTCGACAGCGCCGGAGCGGGGTTCCCGCAGCGCAGGCGGAGCGAGCCGGGCGCTCCGTCCGGCTGAGGGGGACCGGAGCGGCTCGCATGCGCTACCCTGGGTGACATGCGGACGGCGCTGCTTCTTGTCGCGCCGCGCTGAGAGGTTGGAGATCAGCGCGGCGACCCCTCCTGTGTGAGGGGTTTTTTCATGCGAGCGGTTATGTCCGATGCTTGGGTAGACGAGGAGTGGACGTGAAGGCGACGTACGACATCAAGGCCGCACAGGACAAGTGGCGCCCGGTCTGGGAGAAGCTCGACCCGTTCCGGGCGAAGGACGACGGGTCCGCGGAGCGGCGCTACGCGCTGACGATGTACCCCTACCCGTCCGGCGACCTGCACATGGGGCACGGCGAGGTCTTCGCCTTACACGACGTGCTGGCGCGCTACTGGCGGTTCCGCGGGTACGACGTGCTGAACCCGATCGGCTGGGACTCCTTCGGGTTGCCGGCGGAGAACGCCGCGATCCGTAACAACGAGCACCCCGCGACGTACACGTACGCCAACATCGAGACCCAGGCCGAGTCGATCCGGCGGTACGGGATGTCGTTCGACTGGTCCCGCCGGCTGCACACCTCGGACCCGGACTACTACCGCTGGCAGCAGTGGATGTTCCTGCGGTTCTACGAGAAGGGGCTGGCCCATCGCAAGGCGTCGTGGGTCAACTGGTGCCCGAACGACCAGACCGTGCTGGCCAACGAGCAGGTCGTCCAGGGCGAGTGCGAACGCTGCGGCGCGACGGTGACCAAGCGCGAGCTGACCCAGTGGTACTTCAAGATCACCGACTACGCCCAGCGACTGCTCGACGACATGGACCAGCTGGGCCGCTGGCCGGAGCCGATCCTGACCGCGCAGCGGAACTGGATCGGACGCTCCGAGGGGGCCTACATCGACTTCCCGGTCGAGGGGCCCAATGGTGAACGCCGTGCACCCGTACGGGTGTTCACGACCCGGCCGGACACGCTCTTCGGTGCGACGTTCTTCGTCGTCGCCGCCGACGCCCGCCTGGCGGCCGAGTTGTGCACCGATGAGCAGCGGTCGGCGTACGAGGCGTACCTGGAGAAGGTGAAGCAGGAGACCGAGGTCGACCGGCTGGCCGTGGACCGCAAGAAGACCGGTGTGTTCCTGGGCGTCCATGCGACCAACCCGGCGACCGGCGAGCGGATCCCGGTGTACGCCGCCGACTACGTCCTGGCCGACTACGGCACCGGGGCGATCATGGCGGTACCCGGCCAGGACCAGCGGGACTGGGACTTCGCCGAGGCGTTCGACCTGCCGATCGTCCGCACCGTGCAGCCGCCGGACGACTTCGACGGCGAGGCGTATGTCGGTGAGGGCCCGGCCATCAACTCCGCGAACGACGAGATCAGCCTCGACGGCATGGCCGTCGACGAGGCCAAGGCGGCGATCACCGAGTGGCTGGAGAAGAAGCAGGCCGGCGAGGGTGCGGTGACCTACCGGATGCGGGACTGGCTGATATCCCGGCAGCGCTACTGGGGGTGCCCGATCCCGATCGTGCACTGCGAGGCCTGCGGCGAGGTGCCGGTGCCCGACGACCAGCTGCCGGTCGAGCTGCCCGACCTGCGAGGCCACGACCTGGCGCCGAAGGGCGTCTCGCCACTGGCCGCCGCGTCCGAGTGGGTCAACGTGGACTGCCCGAAATGCGGCGGGAAGGCGAAGCGCGACACGGACACGATGGACACCTTCGTGGACTCATCGTGGTACTTCCTGCGGTACTGCAACCCGCACTACGAGGACGGGCCGTTCGACCCGGAGGCGGTGCGGCGGTGGATGCCGGCCGACAACTACTTCGGCGGTGCCGAGCACGCGGTGCTGCACCTGCTCTACTTCCGGTTCTTCATCAAGGTGCTGCACGACCTGGGGATGCTCGACTTCGTCGAGCCGACCCTGTCCCTGGTCAACCAGGGACAGGTGATCAACCAGGGCGCGCGGATGAGCAAGTCGCGCGGCAACGGAGTCGACCTGGGTGAGCAGATCGACAACTTCGGGGTGGACGCCGTACGCCTGACCATGGTGTTCGCCAGCCCGCCGGAGGACGACATCGACTGGGCCGACGTATCGCCTCAGGGCTCGGTGAGGTTCCTGCAGCGCGCCTGGCGGCTGGCGCATGATGTGGCCGGCGAGCCGGGCGTCGATCCGGTGACGGGCGACGTGTCCCTGCGCCAGGTCACGCATCGCACCGTGCACGACGCGGCCGAGCTGATCGACTCGTTCCGGTTCAACGTGATGCTGGCGCGGATCATGGAGCTGGTGAACGCCACCCGGAAGGCCGTCGACTCCGGATGCGGCCCGGCCGACCCCGCCGTGCGTGAGGCCGCCGAGACGGTCGCCGTCCTGCTGAGCCTGGTGGCGCCGTACACCGCCGAGGAGATGTGGGAGCATCTCGGCCACGAACCCACGGTGGCGAACGCCGACTGGCCGGAGGTCGACCCCGAGCTGCTGGTCCAGGAGTCCATCACCGCGGTCGTTCAGGTGCAGGGCAAGCTGCGGGCGAAGCTGGAGGTGTCACCGGACATCACGGACGTCGACCTGGAGCGACTGGCGTTGGCGGACGCGAACGTGCAGCGTGCCGTGGGAGACCGAGAAGTGCACAGAGTGATCGTGCGCGCGCCGAAGCTGGTCAACGTCGTCGTCGGCTGAGCCGCTCGGTCAGGATCGCATCGTGACCGGCTCGGAGTACGGCGAGCGGCAACGGGCCTTCGGGGGTGCGTTCGGCTCGTACGACGGCTACGGTCCGCCGGACGCCACGATCGTCGTACTCCCGTCGCTCAGCTTCCCGGTGGTCGAGCTGCAGAAGATCACCGCGGTCACGTTCTACGAGCATCGGCTGCTGTGCCTGCTCCTGCTGCTCGCCGAGCCCGGTCGGCGCATGGTGTTCGTCAGCTCGATGTCGGTCGACCCGGTCGTACTGGACTACTACCTGTCGTTCCTTCCCGACCCCGAGGGAGCGCGGGCACGGCTCACCATGATGAGCCTGGGTGATCCCGCGCCGCATGGGCTCAGCCTGAAGCTGCTCGAACGCAGGAGCGTCCTGGACGAGATCCGTGCACTGGTCTCCGGAGCCAGGGTCGGCTATCTGATCCCGTTCAACGTCACCGAGGCCGAGCGCCGGGTGGCCGACGTCGTGGGCCTGCCGATCTTCGGGCCGGCGCCGGAGCACGCCAGGCTGGGCACGAAGACCGGGTCCCGCCAGGTCGCGAAACTGGCCGACGTCCCCGTGCTCGACGGTTTCGAGGGCCTCACCTCGATGCCGGCGGTCGACGACGCCATCGCCAAGCTGTGCGCGTCCGCGCGTCCCCCCGATGCCGTGGTGATCAAGCTGAACGAGGGCTTCTCCGGGCAGGGGAGCGCGATCGTCGACTGCCGGGACTTCGCACCACCCGCCAGTTCGAGCCCGACGATGTTCTGCGGCGACGGGGAGACGTGGAGCAGCTACGGCCAGAAGGTCCACCATGAGGGTGCCGTGGTGGAGCGCCTGCTCCGGGAGGATCTGGTGGCCTCCCCGAGTGTCCAGGTGCGGATCATGCCGGACGGTACGCCGGGGGTGATCTCGACTCACGACCAGGTCCTGGGCGGGGAGGAGAACCAGGTGTACCTCGGGTGTCGGTTCCCCGCCTCCGGCGAGTACCGCGACCTGATCACGGACTGCGCGCAACGCATCACCGACCACCTCGCCGAGGAGGGCGTGGTCGGCATGTTCGGGATGGACTTCCTGGTGCAGGCCGACGAGGGCCGTCCGCACGCCGTGCTGTCGGAGATCAACCTGCGACTCGGAGGTACGACGCATCCGTTCGTGATGGCCCAGCTGATGACCTGGGCGACGTACGATCCGGCGAGCGGCGAGCTGACCGACCCCGCCGGGCGCCCGGTGCACTACCTCGCCTCCGACAACATCAAGTCGCCGGACCTGGTCGGCAGCGCTCCGGGCGTGGTGATCGACAGGCTGGACAAGGCCGGGCTCCTGTACGACCCGCGGACCGGCGTGGGCACCACCGTCCACCTGCTCGGTGCGTTGACCGATGACGGCAAGATGGGCGCGATGTGCCTCGCGCACAGCCTGGAAGAGGCGGAGGAGCTCTCGCGTGCGGTCATGAGGACCCTGAACGCGGTGTAGGGCCCGGTGGGCCAATAGAGCCGAGTACGCCGGAAGCGCCGCGCGGGCGCACGATAACCTCGCCGCCATGCGTCGCGTCGCTTTGGTCACGGACTCCACGTCCATGCTGTCCGAGGATGTCGTCGCCGAGCACGGGCTCGTCGTCGTACCCCTGCAGGTGATCATCGGGTCTACGCCGTACGCGGAGGGGAGCGAGACCAGCGCGGACATGGTCGCCGAGGCGTTGCGCGCCGGGCAGCCGGTGAGCACGTCGAGGCCGGCGCCGGAGGCGTTCGTGTCGGCCTACGAGAACGCCGCGGCGTCCGGCGCCGAGGCCGTGGTGTCGATCCACCTGTCCTCCGAGATCTCCGGGACGTTCGAGTCGGCGCAACTGGCCGCCAAGCAGGTCTCCGTCCCGGTCGAGGTCGTGGACTCCCGGCAGGTCGGGTTGGGCACCGGATTCGCCGTACTCGCCGCCGCCGAGGCGAGGGAAGCGGGCGAGCAGCCCGAGGGCATCGCCGGGGCCGCGCATGCGCGAGCGGAGGCGACCAGCGCGTTGTTCTATGTCGACACGCTGGAGTACCTGCGGCGCGGCGGCCGGATCGGGGCCGCGGCCAAGCTGTTGGGGTCCGCGCTGGCGGTCAAGCCGCTCCTGCGGATCGAGGACGGACGCATCGTGCCGCTGGAGAAGGTGCGCACCACGGGCCGCGCCTTGAGCCGGATCGAGGACCTGGCGGTCGAGGTCGCCGGCGACCGGACGGTGGACGTCGGGGTGGCGCATCTGGCGACTCCCGAGCGGGCGGAGGTCGTCGCGGCCCATCTGCGGGAGCGGATCGCCGGGGTGCGGGAGCTGGTCGTCGGGGAGGTGGGCGCCGTGATCGGCGCTCATGTGGGGCCCGGCATGGTCGCCGTGGTGGTCTCGCCGCTCGCCTGAGTCGGCAGGCGTGGGAGGCGCCGTCCCCGGGTCGGACCGATTCCGGGTCGCGCCGGTTCCCGGGTCGCGCCGGTTTCCATCCACAGCCCGCGGAGGGGCGGGGACCGTCCACAGGACGCCGCCGGGCCCTGGAGGTCGCCGCGGCGCCGTTCGTAGCTTCGCGCCATGTTCACGCGCAAACCATCGTCCGATCCGGAGGCCCGGGCGGCGGCGCTGCGTCGGCTGGCTCTGGTCGACCCGGCCCCGACGTCTCCGGAGGACCTCGCCTCGACGTCCCTGGATGACCGTGCCCCGGCGCCCGCGGGCGACCTCGCGTCGGCGCCCTCGGGTCGGCATGCGAGCGCGCGGCTCTCGATGCTGAGCCGGCTCCTTGGCCGAGTGGAGGATGCGATGCCGCCGACCTTTCGCGGGCGCCTGGGGGTGACCTCTCAGCACATCACGGTGGTCGCCCTCGTCCTGACCGCGGCGATGGCGCTGGCGGCGTGGCTGGTGATCCAGTCGAAGCCGCAGCCGGTCACGCCTCCCCAGCCGGCGTCCATCGAAGTACCGGCGGGCGCCTCCTCGGGTGGCCGGTCGGGCGAGGCCGCCTCGGTGCCGACCGGGGGATCCGAACCGACGCCAACCGGCGGCCGCTCGGGGAGGCTGATCGTCGACGTGGCCGGCAAGGTCAGGAAGCCGGGGATCGCGAGGCTTCCGGCCGGGTCCCGGGTGGTCGATGCGCTGAAGGCCGCCGGAGGCGCGAAGCCCGGAGTCGACCTGACCACCCTCAACCTGGCCCGCCCACTCGTCGACGGCGAGCAGATCCTGGTCGGCGTCCGCGCTTCCCCCGCACCCGCGACCTCGCCACTGTCCCCGGATGCGGGACTCCTCCCGACGGAACCGTCGACGCCGGTCAACCTCAACACTGCAAGCCAGGCCGAGCTGGAGGAGCTGCCGGGGGTCGGACCCGTCACGGCGGCCAGCATCATCAAGTGGCGGACGGAGCACGGCGGGTTCAGCGTGGTCGAGGAGCTGCTCGAGGTGTCCGGGATCGGCGACGTGACCCTGGCCGAGCTGCGCGATCTCGTGACGGTGTGAGATGTCCGCGGTTGAGCCGGCGCGTGCGGACAGCGCGGACTTCCGGCTGCTCCCGGCCGCTGTGGCGGTGTGGGTAGCCGCGGCCGCGGCGGCCGGGGTGCCCGTGCCGCACGCCTTGCTGGCGTCCGCTGGACTGCTGTCGGGCGGATTGTGCTTGGTGCGTCGCCGTCCCGTTGCGGCGGCGCCGATGGTGCTGGCGGCCGCGGCCCTCGCGGCCGCGGCCCTTCGAGTCGCGGGTACGCACGTCGGACCGGTCGGCGCTTGGGCCGAGGAGCGGGCGATCGTGAGCGCGGAGGCGGAGATCCTGACCGAGCCCCGGCCGCGATCCGGGCCGTACGGTGACTACGTCGTGCTGCGCGCCCGGCTGGACGAGGTGACCGGCCGGGGTCGTACCTATCACGTGCGTACGCCGGTTCTGGTGATCGCGGACCCCCGGTGGCAGGATGCGGTCACCGGGCAGGTCGTCAGGATGTCGGGGCGGCTGGACGCGTCGCGTGACAGGGACATCGCCGCCGTGATCATCGCGCGCGGACCCCCGACGACCGTGCGTGAGCCGTCCTGGCCGATCCGGGTGGCGAACCGGCTGCGGGCCGGTCTTCGCGAGTCGGTCTCCGGTCTGCCGTCGGAGGAGCGCGCGCTGGTTCCCGCACTGGTGGTCGGGGACGACGTCGGCATGCCAGAGCAGCTGGCCGCGGACTTTCGGGCGACCGGGCTGACTCATCTGCTGGCGGTATCGGGCGCCAATCTCACGATCGTCCTCGGGTTCGTGATGCTGGTGGGTCGCTGGTGCGGCGTCCGTGCGCGAGGGCTGGTCGTGTTCGGTGCGCTCGGCGTGCTCGGGTTCGTGGTGCTGGCGAGGTTCGAGCCCAGCGTGCTACGAGCCGCCGCGATGGGTGTCGTCGCGCTCGCCGGACTCAGCGCGGGCGGCCGCCGGCAGGGCATCCGGGCGTTGTGCGCGGCCATCGTCTTACTCGTGCTGGTCGATCCCTGGCTGGCCCGGTCGGTGGCGTTCCTGCTGTCGGTGTTGGCGACGTCGGGGATCCTGCTGCTCGTCCCGCCGTGGCGCGACGCGATGTCCCGCTGGATGCCACGTCCGGTCGCCGAGGCGCTCGCGGTGCCGCTGGCGGCGCAGATCGTGGTGACGCCGGTGATCGCCGCGATCTCGGGTCAGGTCAGCCTGGTGGCGGTGCTCGCCAATCTGCTGGCGGCTCCGGCCGTGGCGCCCGCGACGGTGCTCGGTGTGATGGCCACGCTGGCGTCCGTGGTCAACGCCGACTTCGCGGCCTGGTGCGGATGGTCGGCCGGCCGGGCCGCGTGGTGGATCGTGGCGGTCGCCGAGCGAGGAGCGGCGATGCCGGCCGCCGCGATGCCGTGGCCGGTGTCGACGGCCACACTGCTCGGGCTGGGCGCCGTCTGCCTTGGTCTCGTGTTCGTGCTGCCATGGCTGCTGGCGCGCCGGGTGTGGACCGTCGCGGTGGCGCTGGCTGGGGCGCTGGTCGTCGTACAGCCCGCCGGCGGCGTCGGCTGGCCACCCTCGGGCTGGGTGATGGTGGCGTGCGACGTCGGCCAGGGTGACGCGCTCGTCCTGAACGCCGGGGAGAATGCCGCGGTGATAGTCGACACCGGGCCGGACGCGACCGCCGTGGACCGCTGCCTCGATCGGCTGGATGTCCGGCGCGTCCGGCTGGTGATGCTGTCGCATCTGCACGCCGACCACGCCGGCGGCCTGGCCGGGGTCGCGGACGGCCGCCCGATCGCGGAGATCGAGATCGGTCCGCTCACGGAGCCGGCGGGGCGGTTCCGCTCGTTGGTCCGGTGGGCCGAATCGCATCGGGTTCCGGTGCGCGAGTCGACGTACGGCGCGCGACGCCGCGCGGGCGACGTCTCCTGGACCGTGCTGTCGCCGCCGGATGTCGAGGGCGGCATACCGTCGGCCGGCGAAGCGAGCGGCGACGAGAACAACGCCAGCATCGTGCTGCTCGCTCAGGTGCGGGGTGCTCGGCTGTTGCTCACCGGCGACATCGAGCCGGAAGCCCAGACGACGTTGCTGCACTCCAGTGCCGACCTGCGCGCGGACGTGCTGAAGGTTCCGCACCACGGCTCGGTGAACCAGGACGCGGACTTCCTCGCCGCGGTCGATGCCGACGTCGCGATCGTCTCCGCCGGCGAGGAGAACGACTACGGTCATCCGTCAGGGTTGACCCTCGACCTGCTGCAGAAGGAGGGTGCGCTGACCTACCGCACAGACCTCGACGGCGACATCGCGGTGGTCTCGCGGTCCGGCGAGCTCGCGGTGGCTACTCGCGGCTGAGCCCGTCCATGAACCGGGATCGCCGGGCGTACTCCGCTGTCGTGGGCGCGTGAGATAGTTGCCAGCGATGGCCAGACCCCGAGCAGCAGACGTCCTCGGCCGGGTCACGTTGGTGACCGGGCCCGAGGAGTTCCTGGCCGAGCGCACCGTCCGCACGGTGATCGACGCCGTGCGTACGGCGGACGCCGAGGCGGACGTCACCCAGGTCGACGGAGCCGAGCTGGGGTCCGGCGCGTTCTCCGAGCTCACCAGTCCCTCGCTGTTCTCCACGTCGCGGGTCGTCGTCGTGCGACAGGTCCAGGACGCTCCGGAGGAGCCGGTCGCGGGGCTTCTCCGGTACGCCGAATCCCCGGACGACGATCTGGCATTGGTCGTCGTACACCCCGGTGGCCAGAAGGGCCGCGGCGTCGTCGACAAGCTCCGCAAGATCGGTGTCGTCGAGGTCAAAAGCGAGACCCCGAAGCAGTACGAGCTGCCTCGATTCGTCACGGCCGAGGTGCAGGCGGAGGGCGGCAGCATCGGCGAGGAGGCCGCTGCGGCCCTGGTCGACGCCATCGGCCCGGACCTGCGGGCGCTGTCGGCCGCCGGTGGGCAGCTCACCCATGACAGTGGGGGCGAACCCATCACGGTGGACGTCGTACGCCGGTACTTCGGCGGTCGCGCGGAGGTGAAGAGCTTCGCCGTGGCCGATGCCGCCATCGGCGGCGACCCGGCGCGGTCGCTCGAGCAACTTCGGTGGGCGATGGGAAACGGCGTGGCCCCCGTGCTCATGACCAGCGCCTTCGCGAGCGGCCTGCGTGCGCTCGCCCGCTACGTTTCGGCGCCGCGTGGTCTCAAGGACAACGACCTGGCACGGGAGGTCGGCGTACCGCCGTGGAAGCTGCGGACGCTGCGGACGCAGGCGCGCGGCTGGTCGCAGACCGGGCTGGCGGCGGCGATCAAGGCCGTGGCTCGCGCGGACGCGGAGGTCAAGGGTGCGGCCGACGACGCCGACCATGCCCTGGAGCGGATGGTGCTCGCGGTCACCGGCGCGCGAACGACGCGTTAACCCGAACTGGGGGAGGCGTCCCTGGTCGGCTCGCGAGTGATGCGTGATCCCGGGGTTTCGGTCGAGGACCGGTGCGGGTCAGGCCGGTTGCTGGCTGCCGGTCAGAGAGACGTGACCCGCTTGGCGATCGTGGACTTCTTGTTCGCGGCCTGGTTCTTGTGGATGACACCGGCCGACGCGGCCTTGTCGAGCCGCCGGCTGGCCTCGCGGGCCGCGGTCACCGCAGCCTCGGGGTCGCCGGTGTCGGCCGCCTCGCGGAAACGACGAATCGAGGTCCGGAGCGCCGACTTGGTCGACTTGTTGCGCTCCCGGGCCTGTTCGTTCTGCCGGTTACGCTTGATCTGAGACTTGATGTTCGCCACGAAGCAATGCCTTTGAGTCGGGAAGTGGATCGAGGCGCGAACGCACACGAAGACGACTCGCGCGAGGACTGAGCCTACCAGCGCGGAGCGGGACCCCTCAAATCCCGGGTGGCTACGACCCGCCGGCCTCTGCCCACGAGGCCGGCACCGGCTCCCGGCGGCTGCCGACCATCGCCACGTAGTACAGCGGCTCGCCCGTGACCAGCAGGCGATGCCGGTAGCGTCGCTGGCTGTGCAGCCGAAGTACGCCGCTGTCCAACATCTGCCGGATGAGCCGGGCGAAGCCGGTGTCGTCGTGACCTCCGAGAAACTCCTCCTTGATGGTGAACGCGACCCATCCCTGCGGCTCGACGAGGTTGTAGGCCTCCACGAACGCCAGCGGCGGGATGTCGCCGAAGCCGAGGGCGGCGACCACGGTCAGGCAGTTGAACCTCCGGGCACGCAGGGTCTCCCGGACCGGGTGCGGCATGTCGGTCAGGTCCGCGACCAGGTAGTCGTCGTACACGTCCGGGCGGTCGCGCATCGCGGCCAGCCGCGCCTCCGGGAGGATGTCGATGCCGACGATCTCGCTCGCCCCGAGCCGGGCGAACTCCTCGGCGACCATCCCGTTGCCGGCGCCGACGTCCAGCACCCGCAGCTTGCCCGCGTCATAGCCGAGCCGCTCGAGATCCTCCGCCACCAGGGCGCCGACCGTCCGCGGCGAGGCGCACTCGAGTACGTCGTAGAAGAGCCGTTCGTACAGGCCGGGGATGGAGAAGATCTCCGCATAGTCGTGAAACCGGATCCGGCGCACCCGGCCCTCGTACTCGACCTCGCACCACTCCTCGCCCTGGCTCACCCCGGCGTCGTCCTGGATCAGCCGGACGGTGAACGACTGGCCACGAGCTCGCCCGCCGGTGGCATCGGACTCGGACACCCTGGATCCACACTCCCGTCGTATCGCGGCTGAGTCCTCCCGGTCTCGGCCATCGTGCGGGACGGGAAGAGCCACCTGATACGAGCTTATCCAGCGCCGGTGCCTGCGGGTGTCGCGTCCTCGTCCGGGTGGTGAACAGTACGGCGTCGGTCAGCCGCCCCAGCGCAGGTTGAAGACCTCGAAGCGTACGGCGTGAGTGCAGCCCATCCGCGAGCCGTCCTGCCGCGACATCCCCTCCAGGAACTCCTCCGGGTCGAAGTTCTCCCATCCGAGGCCGCGGATGTACGTGTCGTGCAGCCTGAGCGACTCGACGCCGCGGTCGAAGGTGTCGGTGACGTCCACCCCGTGCTCGGCCACCGGCGACGCCGCCGACCACACCTCACGCACGCCGTCCCACGGCTCCAGGCCCTCGTCGGCCAGGTCGGCGAACACCCACCGGTTGCCGGCGTCGCGTACGGCGTCCAGCACCGCTCGGCCGGCTGCGATGTGGTCGGCCTGGTTCAGGGCCGTGGCGCCGTCCCACGTATCGCGGAAGTTGACCGTGATCACGATCTCCGGACTATGCCGGCGTACGACCCGGGTGATCTCGCGCCGCAGCGGTACGCCGTACTCCAGCACGCCGTCCGGCAACCCCAGGAACTCCACCTGGTCCACACCGACCGCCGCCGCGGACGCGCGTTCCTCGGCCTCGCGCACCCGCTTGGTCTCGGCGGGCTCCATGCCGTCGATGCCGGCCTCGCCGCTGGTGAGCATGCAGTACACGATCTGCTTGCCGTGGCCGGTCCAGCGGGCGATCGCGGCGGAGGCGCCGAACTCCAGATCGTCGGGATGCGCGACGATCGCCAGCCCGCGCTCCCAGTCCTCGTCCACCGGCTGGAGGGGAGGAGGTAGTTCGGCTGCAGTCATCGGGGTGCCCCTTCTCGCGTTGCCCAGCAGGTTATGCCGATGGCAACCGAGCAGGCTCCCACCG
Source organism: Propionibacteriales bacterium (assembly GCA_009377795.1). GTDB lineage: Bacteria > Actinomycetota > Actinomycetes > Propionibacteriales > Nocardioidaceae > WHTJ01. The sequence goes on from WHTJ01000001.1 coordinate 30,238, forward strand.
CATTCCGAAGAGGCTGGGGGGGACCGGCGCCCGGCGCGCCCGGCGCGCCCGGCGCGCCAGGATGCGCGACCGGAGAGTCCGGCCGCACGCGGTTTCGGCGCTCACCGGTCGAGGGTCCGAGGGGTCGTGCAAGATAGCGTGCATGACGTTCACCGGGATTCCCGACGAGGCGCTGGAGTTCTACGAGGGCCTGGCCGCCGACAACACGAAGACGTACTGGACGGCGAACAAGCAGACCTTCGAGAACGCCGTACGCGCTCCGGTCGTCGCCCTGTGCGAGGCGCTCTCGCCGGAGTTCGGTTCGGTTCACCTGTTCCGGCCGTACCGCGACCTCCGGTTCGCCAAGAACCGCAGCCCGTACAAGGAGCAGCAGGGGGCGACCGTGGGGAGCTGCTACTTCCACATCTCCGCGGAGGGGTTGTTCGCGGCCGTGGGGTATTACCAGATGGGCTCCGAGGCGATCGCGCGCTATCGGGAGGCGGTCGACGACAACCGGACCGGGCGCCGGCTGGAGCGGCTCGTGGCCGGCCTACGGGGACAGGGGTACACGGTCAGCGGGAACACGCTGAAGACGCGGCCGCGCGGCTACCCGGCCGACCACCCGCGGATCGAGCTGCTCCGGCATCGCTCACTGGTCGCCTGGCACACGTTCGGCGCACCGGACTGGCTGCAGACCGGCGAGGCCGCCGAACATATCGCCGCGGTGTGGCGGGAGCTGTTGCCGCTGCACGCCTGGCTGGAGAGGCATGTCGGCCCGGCGCACCCGGGTTGAGCTAGGGCCTAGTCCCGCGCGGGGCGCTCGCCGTACAGGGCGGGCAGGTCGGCCAGCGGCGCGAGGTGGCGCAGCTTCGCCGGGTTGATGACCGACCGCACGGTCTGGATGAGCCCGTCGCCGACATCGATCGATATCACGTTGACCAGCCGGCCATCGCCGGTCAGGCATTGCGCGCCGGGCTGGCCGTTGACCTCGACCGGTACTAGCGTCAGCCCCGCCTGGTTCACCTGCCGCATGAACCCCTGCAGCAGACGGCTCACTCGCCCCCGGCCGTGTACCGGGTTCGGCAGCCCGAATCCGGTGCCGCCGCCGTCGCCGTAGAAGACCACGTCCTCGGCCAGAAGGCGGACCAGACCGTCGACGTCGCCTTCCTCGCACGCGGCGAGGAAGCGGCGCATGAGCTCGTCCCGCTGCCGGCGGTCCGCGTCGAACCGCGGCCTGCGTTCCGCGATCCGGCGCCGGGCGCGTACGGCGAGCTGCCGGCAGTTCTCCTCGGTCTTGTCTACGATGCGCGCGATCTCGTGGTACGGATAGTCGAACACCTCGCGGAGCAGGAACACCGCGCGCTCGACCGGGGACAGGCTCTCCAGCAGCACCAGGAACGCCATCGACATCGAGTCGGCCGTCTCGGCGTGTTGTGCGGCATCCGGTGCCGGGTCGGTGAGCAGGGGCTCGGGCAGCCAGGGCCCGATGTACTGCTCCCGTCGCACCCGAGCCAGGCGCAGATGGTCCACCGCGAGCCGGGTCGCGATCGTGGACAGGTAGGCCTTCGGTGAGTCGATCCGGGTACCGTCCTGGGTGGCGCGGTGGTAGCGAAGGTACGCCTCCTGCACGATGTCCTCCGCGTCGCTCACGCTGCCGACCATGCGGTAGGCGATGGAGAACAACAGCGGCCGCAGCTCGTCGTACACGTCTGTTCCTCTCGTCGGTCCAGGCGCCGCCCGCACGGCGGGCCGCTCACTGTCTGGGACGGATTCGCCGCCGTCGGCGTGACACCCGGAGGTGACGGCGAGACGTCGCCGTTCGTCTCCATTGTCAAACGATCGGGAGGAAGCATGAAGATCCTCGTCGCGGGCGCCGCGGCGCTGGTGGCATCCGAGCCGGCGGCAGGATTCGAGGAGCTGGCCGGCGGGGGATGCGGAGTTGGCCGGCATGGGATGATGGATCGTCCGCCGTACCTCTGACGCGTGAGACGGATTCCGTACGTGCCCAACCCTGCCCCCGAGCCCGGCCGAACCGAGCCCGCGATGATCCGGAACTTCTGCATCATCGCGCACATCGACCACGGCAAATCCACCTTGGCCGACCGGATGCTGCAGCTGACCGGGGTCGTCGAAGGCCGGCAGATGCGCGAGCAGTACCTCGACCGGATGGACATCGAGCGCGAGCGCGGTATCACGATCAAGAGCCAGGCGGTCCGGCTGCCCTGGACGGCGACCGCGGGCGAGGGCGCCGGTCAGACGTACGTGCTGAACATGATCGACACCCCGGGGCACGTGGACTTCACCTACGAGGTGTCGAGGTCGCTCGCGGCCTGCGAAGGCGCCGTACTCGTCGTCGACGCCGCGCAGGGGATCGAGGCGCAGACGCTGGCGAACCTCTACCTCGCGATCGACGCCGACCTGCACCTGATCCCGGTGCTGAACAAGATCGACCTGCCCGGTGCGCAGCCGGAGAAGTACGCCGCCGAGCTCGCGCACATCATCGGCTGCGATGCCGGCGACGTGATCCGGGTGTCGGCGAAGACCGGCGAGGGGGTCGAGCACCTGCTCAACGAGATCGTCGCCCAGGTCTCGCCGCCGGTCGGCGACGCGGACGCTCCGTCGCGGGCAATGATCTTCGACTCGATCTACGACACCTACCGCGGCGTCGTCACGTACGTCCGGGTGATCGACGGGAAGCTCAGCCACCGCGAGCGGATCAAGATGATGTCCACCGGCGCCGTGCACGAGATGCTCGAGGTCGGGGTGATCGCGCCGGAGCCGACGAAGGCGCAGGAGATCGGGGTCGGTGAGGTCGGCTACCTGATCACGGGGGTGAAGGACGTACGGCAGTCGCGGGTCGGAGACACCGTGACGTCGTCGGTCAACGGCGCGACCCATGCGCTGCCCGGCTACCGGCACCCGAACCCGATGGTGTACGCCGGGTTGTATCCCATCGACGGCGACGACTACCCGGCGCTGCGGGACGCGCTGGACAGGTTGCAGCTCAACGACGCTGCGTTGATGTTCGAGCCGGAGACGTCGGGCGCGCTCGGGTTCGGGTTCCGCTGCGGATTCCTCGGGCTGCTGCACATGGAGATCGTGCGCGAGCGGCTGGAGCGGGAGTTCGACCTCGACCTGATCTCGACGTCGCCGAACGCCGTCTACCGGGTGGAGATGGAGGACGGCACCGAGTTCGAGGTGACGAATCCGAGCGAATTCCCCGGGGGGTCCGGGGGGTCGTCCCCCCAGAAGGGCACCAGCCCGACCGGCAAGGTGGCCGCGGTCTACGAGCCGGTCGTGCACGCGACGATCATCAGCCCGAGCGACTACATCGGCTCGATCATGGAGCTGTGCCAGGGGCGGCGGGGCTCGTTGCTGGGAATGGACTACCTGTCGGCGGAACGCGTCGAGCTGCGCTACACGGTGCCGCTGGCCGAGATCGTCTTCGACTTCTTCGACCAGCTCAAGTCCCGAACCAAGGGGTACGGCTCGCTCGACTACGAGCCGACCGGCGAGGAGCCGGCTGACCTGGTGAAGGTCGACATCATGCTGCACGGCGAGACGGTCGACGCGTTCAGTGCGATCGTGCACCGCGATTCGGCGTACTCCTACGGGGTCTCCCTTGCCCGCAAGCTCAAGGAGCTGATCCCCCGGCAGCAGTTCGAGGTGCCGATCCAGGCCGCGATCGGGTCGCGGATCATCGCCCGCGAGACCGTGCGGGCCATGCGCAAGGACGTGCTCGCGAAGTGCTACGGCGGCGACATCACCCGCAAGCGCAAGCTCCTGGAGCGGCAGAAGGAAGGCAAGAAGCGGATGAAGACCGTCGGCCGGGTCGAGGTTCCGCAGGAGGCGTTCATCGCCGCGTTGTCGACCGGCGGTACCCCGGAGAAGGGCAAGTAACGAAGTAACCCGCTGCTCCGCGGCGCCCCCCTTCGCGCCGAGATTGCACATCAGGCCGTTCTCTTCGCGCCGAGATTGCAGAAGTGGCCGATCTGCAGATCGGCCACTTCTGCAATCTCGGCGCGAGTATGTGGCTGGAGCCCGACGTGCGCGAGAATGGGGCGCATGCCCGCACGTCCCACGCTGATACTCCGCATCGAGGGAGCGTCCTGTCTGCAGAGAATCCTGGCCGCTCACTACCGCACAGTAGTCATCTGATCTAAGTTGCATGGTGACGGCATGGCCGTGAGGCGGCGTGCCGGTCCTGAGAGACAAGGAACCCTCATGTCGGTCGAAACGCCTTCCCCAGACGACGTACTCGAGAACCGCGCGCCCAGCGTCGGCCGGATGTTCCTCGACCGGGTCGCCCAGACACCGCAACACGAGGCCTACCGTTACCCCGAGGGCGACGGCTGGGCATCGATGACCTGGAGGCAGGTCGGCGATCGGGTGCGCATGCTCGCGGCCGGCCTGGTGGCGCTGGGGGTCGAGCCGGAGCAACGGGTGGCGATCGCCTCGACCACCCGCATCGAGTGGATCCTGGCCGACCTCGCGATCATGTGCTCCGGTGCCGCGACCACGACCGTCTACCCCTCGACCATGGGCGAGGACGTCGCCTTCATCCTGGCCGACTCCGACAGCCGGGTGATCTTCGCGGAGGACGACGAGCAGATCGCCAAGCTGAAGCGGCATCGAGACGAGCTCCCCGAGCAGGCCACGGTCGTGACGTTCGACGGCACGCCCGTGGGTGAGTGGGTGATCTCGCTCGACCAGCTGGCCGAGCTCGGCGAGAAGCTGATGCAGGACCAGCCCGATGTCGTCGAGCAGCGGGTGGACGCGATCGGACGGGACAGCCTGGCCACGCTCATCTACACGTCGGGCACGACCGGACGCCCGAAGGGTGTACGCATCGCCCACGACAGCTGGACGTACGAGGGCGCGGCCGTGGAGGCGCAACGGCATCTGTCGGCCGACGACGTGCAGTTCCTCTGGCTGCCCATGGCGCACTCTTTCGGCAAGGTCCTGCTGAGCGTCCAGCTCCAGATCGGCTTCATGACCGCCGTCGACGGCCGGATAGACAAGATCATCGACAACCTGGCCGTGGTCAAGCCGACGTTCATGGGGGCAGCACCGCGGATCTTCGAGAAGGCGCACGCCCGGATCGTCACGATGCAGCAGGCCGAGGGCGGCGCGAAAGAGAAGATCTTCAACTGGGCCATGGACGTCGGGAAGGAACACTCCCGCCGGCGGCTGGCCGGTGAGCCCATGCCGCGGAGCCTGGCGCTGAAGCACAAGGTCGCCGACCGGCTGGTGTTCTCCAAGATCCGTGAGCGTTTCGGCGGCCGGGTGCGGTTCTTCGTCTCCGGGGCCGCGGCGCTCAACCGTGACGTCGCGGAATGGTTCCATGCCGCCGGCATCCTGATCCTGGAGGGTTACGGGCTCACGGAGACCACCGCCGGGTCTTCGCTCAATCGTCCCGAGCACTACAAGTTCGGCACGGTGGGGCCTCCCTTCCCGGGAACGGAGTTCCGGATCGCCGACGATGGCGAGATCCTGATCAGGGGTCCCGGTGTCATGCAGGGTTACCACAACCTCGACGACGCGACCCGCGAGTCGCTCGACGAGGACGGCTGGTTCCACACCGGCGACATCGGCGAGATCGACTCCGACGGCTTCGTTCGCGTCACCGATCGCAAGAAGGACCTGTTCAAGACCTCCGGCGGCAAGTACGTCGCCCCGTCCCTCATCGAGAGCAGGTTCAAGGCGCTGTGCCCGTACGCCGGCCAGTTCCTCGTACACGGCGCGGAGCGGAACTTCTGTACGGCGATCGTCACGCTCGATCCGGACGCGATGCAGCAGTGGGCCGAGCAGAACGACATGGCCGGGAGGTCCTACGAGGAGCTGGTGTCGTCCCCCGGGGCCCGGGAGATGGTGGAGGGGTACGTCAAGCAGCTCAACGACGGGCTCAACCGCTGGGAGACGATCAAGAAGTTCGTCATCCTCGACCACGACCTGACGGTCGAGGGCGGCGAGATGACCCCGTCCCTGAAGGTGAAGCGCAAGGCGGTCGAGGACAAGTTCCGCGACCAGCTGGACTCCCTCTACGCCTGACCGGCCCCGGCTAAGCTGGAGCGGTGCCGTCAGCGTTGCCTGAAGGGGACCCCGCGCCGCGCGACGGGGTGCTTCCCGAGAGCGCGCTGAGCGGTCTGGGCTCGCGGCGGTTCGGGCTCTACATGCACGTGCCGTTTTGCGTTGTACGGTGCGGATACTGCGACTTCAACACGTACACCGCGTCCGAGCTGGGCGACGACCCGGGAGCATCGCGTACGTCGTACCACCGGGCCGTGATCCACGAGCTCAACCTGGCTCGGAAGGTCCTCGGCGCCGACGCACCCCCCGCCGACACGGTGTTCTTCGGTGGCGGTACGCCGACCCTGCTCACCCCAGAGCAGTTCGACGCGGTCCTGACCGTCGTCCGCGACGAGTTCGGTCTCGCACCGGACGCCGAGATCACCACCGAGGCCAATCCGGACAGTATCGGCGCAGACTCCCTCCGGCGGCTACGCGACTCGGGAATCACCAGGATCTCGTTCGGGATGCAGTCGGCGGTGCCGCATGTCCTGGCCACGCTGGACCGCACGCATGATCCGGAGCGGGTGCCTCGGGTCATGGACTGGGCCCGGGAGGCCGGGTTCGACCATGTCAGCCTCGACCTGATCTACGGCACGCCCGGCGAGTCGATGGCGGACTGGCGGACCAGCCTCGACGCGGCCCTGGACACGCGACCGGACCACATCAGCGCCTACTCGCTGATCGTGGAGCCGGGTACCGCCCTCGCGCAGCGGGTACGTCGCGGCGAGCTGGCGGCGCCGGACGACGACGACCTGGCCGACAAGTACCAGCTCGCCGACGAGGTGCTCGGTGCGCGCGGCCTCGCGTGGTACGAGGTATCGAACTGGGCACGCGCGCCCGCGGCGCGGTGCCGGCACAACGAGATCTACTGGACCGGCGGCGACTGGTGGGGAGCGGGACCGGGCGCCCATTCCCACGTCGGCGGGGTCCGGTGGTGGAACGTCAAGCACCCCGCGGCGTACGCCGCTCGGCTGGCCGAGGACCGAAGCCCGGCGTACGCGCGGGAGATCCTCGACGACGAAGTCCGGCGGATGGAGCGCGTGCTGCTGGAGCTGCGGCTCTCGGACGGCCTGTCGCTGAGCGTGCTGGATCCGGCCGGGGTACGAGCGGCCGCCCGGCAGACCGAGGCCGGAAACCTGGAGCCCGCCGCCCTGGATCGGGGCCGGGCCGTGCTGACGTGTCGCGGGCGGCTGCTGGCGGACGCCGTCGTACGGGATCTGCTGCCCTGAGCGCCGACGGCCTAGCGCACGATCGGGACGGCGATCGGGTAGCGGAAGTCGCGGCCCTGCCCGGCCCGGATCGTGGCGACGATCGGGAGCACGTACATCGCGGCGATCAGGACGGCGAACACACCGAAGCCGAGCACCAGGAGAGGCGGGAGCTCGCCCTCCCGCGGGTCGGTCGCGGCGACCATCCCCATGAGGAGCAGGAGCCACCCGATCGTGATGCTCAGCATGGTGATCTGGAAGTTCAGCGACTCGATCGCGTGCCTGCGTACGAACGTCGAGCGCGGGCCGCCGATCAGCATGACCAGCAGCGGCGCGACGAAGCTGAGGACCAGCGCGCCCGCGTGTGCGGCGACCACCCACAGGGTCGTCTCGGTGCCGTCCATCGGCCGCTCGGCCGGCGGTAGCTCGTCCGGCGGTGTCTCGTCCGGCGGTGTCTCGTCCGGCTGGGGTGCTGGCGCCGTCATGCTGCCAGCGTAGGTCGCCGCCGTTCGATCTGCCGCCACTCCGCCCGCACGGCGGGCAGCATGGTGGCGACGAGGTACGCCGTACCGCACACCACCAGTGCGGGCGCAAGGCCCGCCGCGGCGATCAGCGTGCCGCCCACCACGCCACCCAGCGGCATCCCGGCCCAGGAGAGCGACGTGGTCAGGGAGGAGACCCGGCCCACCAGCGGCTTGGGGATGCGGTCGAAGATCACCGCGCCCAGTATCGGGTTGAGGAACCCCGACGCCAGCCCGCCGCAGGCGAACACCGCGACGACCACGGACAGCGGCATATCGAGCGCGAGCACCAGGAACCGCGGCGCGCCGGTGATCAGGAAGCAGAGGAGGTACGTCGCGAACCGGGGAAGGCGCTCCGCGATCGCGGCCGCGGTCAGGGAGCCGACCGTCGACATCGCGGCGAACACCGCGAACAGCAGTCCAATGATCTCCGGCCCTCGGTCCGGGTGGTCCGCCCACACCGGTACCAGCACCACCAGGAAGGCCTGGTCGAGCAGGTTCGTCGTACCCACCATCACCGTGATCGCGACCAGGACCGGATCCCTGCGCAGGAAGTCCCAGCCCGCGCGCAGCCGGGCCAGGTAACCGTCACCGGCTTCCGCGTGCTCGTCCTGATGAACCCGGCGCGGTGCCGTGCCCGCGATCAGGGCGGCGGCGACGCCGAAGCTGGCCGCGTCCACGGTCAACGCCGCGACCGGCCCGATCCAGGCGATGAGGACGCCGGCCGCGGCCGCGCCGGCGGTGGTGGCGAGCCGTTCGGCGGCGCCGACCAGCAGGAGCAGAGCCGGATAGCTCAGGGCGTCCAGATGGTGCAGCAGCGGGATCGGGCCGACGACCACCAGGCTGAGCGAGTCGGCGGCGGCGCTGACCCTGCGGGCGCCGAACCGGTCGATCAGCGGGCCGCCGAGCGCCTTGGCGAGGACGTACGGCGCCATCTCCGCGAAGCCCACGATCCCGGTCAGGGAGATGGTCTCGGCGCTCAGCCAGCCCACCAATGGGGTGAACCGCCGGCGGGTCGTGGCCGTCGGCCCGCCCGGACCTGATGTCATGCGCTTACGACGGTGGCTCGGTGTCGAGCCGGCGGGCGAGGTGGTGCAGGGCGACGGCGAGCGTGTGCCGGGCGCGAGGGCGTCGGCGAGGTGGTCGCGGGCCCGGACCGTGTACGTGCCGTTCCGCGTCGATCGCATGCACCAGCTCTTCGAAGCCGAGGCTCATCGTTCGCTCCCCGAGTCAGGTTCGTCGGCGGATGGGGTGGGGCCCGGATAGGGGAAGGTGTGGAACTGGAACATCACGGTGCGGGTGCCCGGCACCGGCTCGGCGGGTTCGGGAGTGCGCTGGTACGTCTCCATCATGAGGTCCACGACGCGTCGGGTCAGCTGCTCCGCCTGCTCCGGGGTGAGTCGCAGGACCACGTCGTTCGACGTGCTGACCCGGCGCCACTCGTCGGGAAGGGACGGCCGCTCCTCGACCGCGCGTTGCAAGGCCTGGGACTGCACGATCACCGCGGCCTGCGCGAACGCGTCGGCCGCGTCCCTCGCGGCCGGTTCGGCCGGGGCCTCGTCCACGTGGGTGAAGCGATGGGTGGCCCGCCACCAGCGGTCCCGCTGGTTGCCGCGGTCGGCGTCCTCCTCGATGAAGCCGTGCTGGGCGAGCTGGCGCAGGTGGTAGCTGGTGGCGCCGGTGTTGAGGCCGAGCTGCTCGGCCAGCCGGCTCGCCGTCGACGGTCCGTCGATCCGCAGGCTGCCGAGCATCCGGAGGCGCACCGGGTGCGCGAGGGCGCGCAGCGCCTGCGGATCGGGGGTGGTGTTCTCCTCGGCCATGCATCGGAGCCTACAACTCCATACATCTCTTTGCACATATTATTTTGCAAAGAGATGTATGGAGTTTCGGATGGCGACACCCTCGCTCGCCTGGACGTTGTTGGCGCGCCTGCAGACGTAAGACCGCCCGGAATGTCGCCAATGTTCAGCACCACCGCGAGTGAACCACTGCCAGCCGAGTGAAGCCGGACACGGCCCGCGTCGGTTGGGGCTTGCGGGGATGAGCCAGGTGTCGTCGGGCCGCTATGACCTGCCCGGAGTTCCGGGCAGGTCATAGCCGGCGGGTGAAGTGCCTGGTCAGGCCGGGTGCGAAAGGTTCGGAGCCGTCCTCAGGAGATGATCCGGAGCTGGTCCGATGGTCCGGCGGCGTGCTCGTACCCGCGGCGTACGGCGTGCTCCAGGTGTGCCCGCTCCCACGGCCAGTCGCCCTCGTCGAGCGCGGCTGCGAGGGGTACGCCGGAGCTCGCGAGCTGTCCGATGGTGTTCGCCACGACCGCGACGTCGCCGTGTTGTCGCTGCACGAACTCTCGGTCCACCGGCGACCCGTGCCCCGGAAGCACCGTGCCGCCGTCGGTCACCACCCCGAGCACCATCTCCAGGGCCGCGGGCCATTCCAGCGGGAAGCAGTCCGGGCCGTAGCTGGGCCGTCCGCTCTGCTCCACCAGGTCCCCCGCGAACACCACGTCGACGTCCGGAACCCGGACCACCAGGTCGCCGTCGGTGTGGCCGCGGCCGCAGTAGACCAGCTCGGCGCCACGATCACCGAGGTCGAGTACGGCGACCGAGGAGAACGTCCGGTCCGCCGGTCGCAACCGGGTGTCCAGGACGTCCTGGAGCACATCGGTGGTGATCGGAGGCGCTTCCTCGCCGTTGGCGAGGTTCTCCCGGCGCTGCTCCCGCACCCACCGGGCGTGCGCGTCCAGGCCCATGGCGGCGTTCTCGTGCGCCCAGATCTCGGCGTCGTCGAAGGCGATGTTGCCGAACGTATGGTCGAAGTGCTGATGGGTGTTCACCACCCACCGGATGGGGGAGCTGGACAGCCGGCGTACGTCGTCGCGCAACGACCGGCCCTGCCCGGCCGTAGCCCGGGTGTCGATCACCGCCAGGCCGTCCGATCCGGCCACCACGCCCACCGTGACGTCCCACTCGGGATAGCGGCGCATCCAGCATCGCTGCGCGACCTCGGTCCAGTCAGCAGGCGCCGCCATGCCACGATCATCACACGCTGAGCACGTCGGACCACCCGCACGACGAGGTGACGTAACGCCCCCACCGCGTAGACTGGCACTCCGACGGACGGAGTGCCAAGGGACGAAGGGATGGGGCGCCATGTCAGACAGCGGTACCGACGACCGCAAGCTCGACGTGCTGCGCGCCATCGTGGAGGACTACGTCTCGACCCAGGAGCCGGTGGGGTCGAAGTCCCTGGTCGAACGTCACAGGCTCGGGGTCTCCCCGGCGACCGTGCGCAACGACATGGCCGCACTGGAGGAGGAGGGCCTGATCACGCAACCGCACACCAGTGCCGGCCGGGTTCCGACCGACAAGGGTTACCGGTTGTTCGTCGACCGGCTCACCGCGGTCAAGCCGTTGAGCGGCGCGGAACGCCGGGCGATCTCCACGTTCCTCGAGGGCGCGGTCGACCTGGACGACGTCGTGCAGCGCACGGTCCGGATGCTCGCTCAGCTGACCCAGCAGGTCGCGATCGTGCAGTACCCGACGCTGTCCAGGTCCACGGTCCGGCACGTGGAGCTGGTGCCGCTCGCCACCACGAGACTGCTCCTCGTCCTGATCACGAGCGGCGGACGGGTCGAGCAACGGGTGATCACGTTGCCCGAGGCTCCACACGAGACCGTGTTGGGCGACCTGCGGGCACGCCTCAACCAGGAGGCGATCGGGCACAGGCTGGTCGAGGCGACCAAGCGGCTCAGCCGGCTCCCGGAGGCGTACGCGCCGGAGGACAGGCCGGTGGTGTCGGTGGTGGTGACCTCGCTGATCGAGCTCATCTCCGACGAGCGCTCCGACGAACGGGTCGCGATCGGCGGCACCGCGAACCTGTCCCATTTCGGGGACGACTTCGAGCGCTCGATCAAGCCCGTCCTCGAGGTGCTGGAGGAGCACGTCGTACTCCTCCGCCTGCTGGGTGAGGCGACCAGCCCGAGTACGGTCACCGTCCGCATCGGCCACGAGCAGCCGTACGAGGAGCTGTCGTCGACCAGCGTGATCGCCACCGGTTACGGCCCGAGCGAAGAAGCCCTGGCCACGCTCGGTATCGTCGGCCCGACCCGGATGGATTACCCCGGGAGCATGGCCGCCGTCCGAGCCGTCGCCCGCTACGTCAGCCGTATCCTCTCCGAGTCGTAACCCGTCGTGTGCACCCCCGCCGTACCTTGGAAACCGTCGACTGAAAGCCCACCCCACCTATGGCCACGAGCATGAGTCAGGACTACTACGAGATCCTCGGCATCTCGCGGGACGCGAGCCAGGAGGAGATCAAGAAGGCGTACCGACGGCTCGCGCGTCAGCTGCATCCAGACGTCAACCCGGACGCGGAGACCCAGGACCGGTTCAAGGACGTCACCCGGGCCTACGAGGTGCTCTCCGATCCGCAGAAGCGCGAGATGTACGACCTCGGCGGCGATCCGACGACCACGGCCGCGGGCGGCGGCTTCGGGCAGGGCTTCTCGTTCACCGACATCATGGACGCCTTCTTCGGCCAGCAGGGCGCGACCACTCGCGGGCCGCGATCCCGGGTGCGCCGCGGCCAGGACGCCCTGATCCGGCTCGAGGTCGAGCTGGCCGAGGCCGCGTTCGGGGCGACCCGTCAGCTCAAGGTCGACACCGCGGTGGCGTGTACGACGTGTGGCGGGGACGGCGCCGCACCCGGCTCCGGGCCGGTCCGATGCGAGACCTGTCGCGGGCGCGGTGAGATCCACCAGGTGCAGCGGTCGTTCCTGGGCGACATCCGCACCATGCGGCCGTGTCCCGCGTGCCGGGGGTACGGAACGGTGATCGCGGACCCGTGCAAGGAGTGCTCCGGCGACGGCCGGGTCCGGGCCCGCCGTACCATCACGGTCAAGATCCCGGCGGGCGTCGACGACGGCACTCGGGTCCAGCTGGGCGGCCAGGGCGAGGTGGGCCCCGGCGGCGGACCGGCGGGCGACCTGTACGTCGAGATCCACGTCGCCCCGCACCCGGTCTTCTCGCGCGACGGCGACGACCTGCACTGCACCATCACGCTGCCGATGACGGCGGCCGCGCTCGGTACCAAGACCGACCTGCCCGTTCTGGAGGCGGACGTGCTGAGCGCCGACGATTCCGAACCGAGCGAGACCAGCGTGCCGGTGGACATCAAGCCCGGTACCCAGTCCGGGGAGACCATCGTGCTGAATGCGCGAGGCGTTCCCCGGCTGCGCGGAGTCGGCCGCGGTGATCTCGTCGTACACGTCGTCGTCGAGACCCCGACCCGGCTCGACCAGCGCCAGGAGGAGCTGCTGCGCGATCTGGCGCAGCTGCGCGAGGAGGAGCAGTCCTCCGGGTCCGTGGGCAGCCCGCCGTCGCATCGCGGGGTCTTCGGGCGGCTGCGCGACGCGTTCGGTCCGCGCTGAGTGTTCCGCTCCCGGCGATGAGCGCTCCGCTCTTCCTGGTCGACGAGGCCCGGTTGCGCGACGATCCGATCGTGCTGGACGGCGACGAGGGACGGCATGCGGCGGTGGTACGCCGGATCCGGATCGGCGAGCGGGTCGACCTGGGCGACGGCGCCGGACAGGTCGCCCGGTGCGTCGTCTCGGACGCCTCGCGGTCCGGACTGGTCTGCCGGGTCGAGAGCAGGTACGCCGAGCCGCCGCCGTCGCCGCGACTGGTCGTCGTACAGGCTCTGCCCAAGGGTGACCGCGCCCTGGCGGCGGTCGAGATGCTGACCGAGGTCGGTGCCGACGTGATCGTGCCCTGGACGGCCGCGCGGTGTGTCGTGCGATGGTCGGGCGAGCGCGCCGACAAGGCGCTCGCGAGGTGGCGTTCCACGGCCCGCGAGGCCGCGAAGCAGTCGCGCCGCGCATGGGTGCCCGAGGTGACCGATCCGGCGTCGACCGACCGGGTGGCGACGGTGCTGGGTTCCGCCGAGCTGTCCGTCGTCCTCCACGAGGCCGCGGAACGGCCGCTGGCGAGTCTCGCCGTGCCGACCGGGGGAGACGTGGTGCTGGTCGTCGGGCCGGAGGGCGGCATCGACGACCGGGAGCTGGCCGGCTTCGCGGACGCCGGTGCGCAGCCGGTGCGCCTCGGGTCGTCCGTCCTGCGGACCTCCACGGCGGGGGTCGCGGCGGCCGCCGCCCTGCTGTCGCGGACGCCGCGCTGGGCCTAGGGCCGGCCGGGACCGGGACTACTCGACCGTGAAGTCCTTGGTGTCGATGTCTCGTCGGCCGCCGAGCGCGGTGTCCTCGGCGAACGCGGTCAGCGTGTAGTTCCCTGGGTCGAGCCGCCGGGTCTCGGACCACGGACTCCACTCGAAGCCGACCCTCGCCGTCGTCGGCCAGGTGTCGATCACCCGGCCCTCACGGCGGAGCTCGAGCACGACGGTGCCCTCGTACACCGCGGCCATCCCGCGGAACGTCACCGGGCTGCTGACCGCGTCATCCTGTGCCGGTTTGTTGATCCAGATGGCGGCGAGGTCCGCCAGCGGGTCCGGCGGATCGACCTCCTCGAACCGCGGCTCGCCGTCCACCTGCACGACGACATCGGCCTTGGCTCCGGCCGCGCGGCGCACGGTCCACTCCAGCTGGCTGACCACCGGGCTCTGATCGCGGCCCGGATCCGGGGCGGCGGTCAGGTCGACGGTGATCACGTCGTCGGTGACGTCCACCGAGTTGACCTCGGCGTCGAGCTCCAGCCAGGGATTGGTGTAGTCCGGATCCTCGGGCGCCGCGGTGAGCAGCTCCTGGGCGGCCGCGTGGGCGGGTCCCTCCTCCAGATCGGGGACGAGGTGCGTCTCCCGGTACAGCCTGGGGAGGTCCGGCCCCTCCGAGCCCGCCTCGCCCTTGGTCTCCGGTGTCGCGTCGAGGTAGTAGATCTCCGCGGGTACGGTCCCGACGGCCTCGGTGGGTCGCGGATCGGCCGGGTCGGGCGGGCCCGGCGTGACCCGCGGTCCCTCGCCGCCGATCGTCATCACCGCGAGGATGGTGGCCGCGGTCGCCAGTGCCGCGGCGCCCGCGGCCGCCCACCATCTGCGGGATGAGGTACGCCGCCGCCTGCGGCGGCCGGCCGACGAGACCGTCGTACGCGCCCGGATCTCGGCCAGCCCCTCGCGGGGCTCGACCCGCCGAGCCTCGTGTTCGAGTGCCTCGCGAACCCGGCGTTCCAGGTCATCCCGAGTGGCGTTCACGATTCTCCCTCCAGAGTCTTGCGCAGCGCCGCCATCCCGCGCGAGCTGTGGCTCTTGACCGCACCCCGGCTGCATCCCATGGCGCGCGCGATGTCGGCCTCCGACAGGTCGACGTAGTAGCGCAGGACGATCGCCTCACGCTGGCGTTCCGGCAGCCCGCGGATCGCCTCCAGCACCGCGCGATACTCGCCCGCGATCATCGCGTCGTGCTCCGCGCTGGCGGCGTCCGGCATGGGCTTCGGCTGGTGCTTGTGCCGTACGGCCCGGTGCCGCAGGACGGATCGCGAGCGGTTCACGACCGCCTGCCGGAGATAGGCCAGCCCGTTCTCCGGGTCCCGGAGCCGGTGCCAGCGGCCGTGCATGGCGACGAACGCGTCCTGTACCACCTCCTCCGCCTCGGCGATGTTGCGCAGCAGCAGGGCGGACAGCCTCACCAGCTCCGGGTAGTGCTCGGAATGCAGGCGGGTGACCGCATCGTCTGCGTCGTACGGGTCGTACGGGTCGTACGCGTCGTGCGCCGGCGTCGGCGGCATGCTCTCTCGCTCTCCGGATGCCCCGGCGGAAACGGCCCGACGGCCGCGTGCGGTGATAACCCTCACGCAATGAAGACGCCGAGGTCGGTGTCGTGGTTTACGCCTTCCTCCTCATGATGAACGAACCGATAGCCTCGGACCCGGCTCGACGCACCGGTGACAGAGGAGGAGTGATCGCCGTGACGACCGACTCGGACTGCCTGTTCTGCAAGATCGTCGCTGGGGACGTACCGAGCGAGAAGGTGCGCGACAGCGAGCGGACGTACACCTTCCGCGACATCAACCCGCAGGCACCCACGCACGTGCTGGTGATCCCGAAGGACCACCACCCCGACGTGGGCTCGCTGGCCGCGTCGGATCCGGGACTGCTCGGCGAGGTGGTGCGCGAGTGCGCCGCGGTCGCCGCGGACGAGAAGCTCGACGCCGGCCACCGGGTGGTGTTCAACACCGGCGCCGGGGCCGGGCAGACGGTCTTCCACGTCCACGCCCACGTGCTCGGTGGGCGGCCGATGACCTGGCCGCCCGGCTGACGCAGGGTAGGCAGACCGGACGTATCGGTCAGAGACGGCGCCCGGATGAATCGGCCGCGGACTGATAACGGGTGGCGGAAGCCCGTACCATGGGAGTCGACCTTGCACGCCGTACGAGGGGAGATGGCCACACCCGGGCCGGCCGATGGCTGAAACCGCGACACCTCACACCACTGTCGTCATTCCCTCGAGCGTCCCCATGGTCGCTCTGCTCGGGCCGCAGGACGAGTTCCTGATGATCATCGAGCAGGCCTTCGAGGCGTCCGTCCATGTCCGCGGAAACGAGGTCACGCTGTCCGGGTCGCCGGCCGAGGTCCACCTGATCGAGCGGCTGTTCGACGAGCTGGTGACCATGCTGCGTACCGGGCAGGGCCTCACCTCGGAGACGGTGGAGCGGTCCATCGGGATGCTGCGCTCCGAGACCACCGAGCGGCCGGCCGAGGTGCTGACCACCAACATCCTGTCCAGTCGGGGCCGGACCATCCGCCCCAAGTCGCTCAACCAGAAGCGCTACGTCGACGCGATCGACAAGCACACCGTCGTGTTCTCCATCGGGCCCGCCGGCACCGGCAAGACCTACCTGGCGATGGCGAAGGCCGTCCAGGCGCTGCAGGAGAAGGAGGCGAACCGGATCATCCTGACCCGGCCGGCCGTGGAGGCGGGCGAGCGGCTGGGGTTCCTGCCCGGCACGCTCTCGGAGAAGATCGACCCGTACCTCCGCCCGCTGTACGACGCGCTGCACGACATGATCGACCCGGACTCGATTCCGAGACTGCTCACCGCGGGCACCATCGAGGTGGCGCCGCTCGCGTACATGCGGGGGCGCACGCTCAACGACGCGTTCATCATCCTCGACGAGGCGCAGAACACCTCGCCGGAGCAGATGAAGATGTTCCTCACCCGGCTGGGGTTCGGCTCGAAGATGGTGGTCACGGGTGACATCACCCAGATCGACCGGCCGGCGGGCGCCGACAGCGGACTGAACGTCGTCCGCGACATCCTCACGGACGTGTCCGACATCCACTTCTCCTGGCTCACCAGCCACGACGTCGTACGCCACAAGCTGGTGGGGAGCATCGTGGCCGCGTACGACGCCTACGAGGCCGCCGACCGCAGACCGCACGTCGCGCCGGCCAGCCACCTGCCGCGTTCCCAGCATTGAACGAGTCACTCATGGGCATCGAGGTCCTGAACGAGTCTGGTGAGAGCGCCGACGTCTCCTCCCTGAGCAGGCTGAGCCGGTTCGTGCTCGACCGGATGCGGATCCATCCGCAGGCCGAGCTGTGCGTGAAGCTGGTCGACCCGGAGACCATCGCGACGCTCAATGCCCAGTGGATGGACGGGACGGGTCCCACCGACGTACTCGCGTTTCCGATGGACGAGCTGCGCCCGAGCCCGGGGTCCGAGGAGCCGGCGCCCGGCGTCGTCGGCGACGTCGTGCTCTGCCCGCGGGTCGCGGCGGGCCAGGCGGCCGCCCACGGGCAGTCGGCGCAGGACGAGATCGACCTCCTGCTCATCCATGGCGTCCTGCACCTTCTGGGCTTCGATCATGCGGAGCCGGAGGAACACCGCGAGATGTTCGGTCTGCAGGCCAGGTTGCTGGGGGAGTGGCAAGGGGTACGACGCGGGGAGGAACCGAGCGAGCCGGCTCGCGAACAGGGCAGCGCGGTGAGGCGAATTCCTCCGACCAGCGCGAGCGAGGCGGAGGCATGACGCCGGACGACTTATGGCTGCTCGGCACAGCGGTGTTGTCGGTCTTCCTCGCCGGGCTGGTGGCCAGTGCCGAGGCCGCTCTGTCGTCGGTCTCGAAGGTTCGTGCGGACGAGCTGGTCCGTGAGGGCAGGCCCGGCGCCGCGCGGCTGCGCGACGTCGTCGACGACGCGCCCCGTTATCTCAACAACGCGATGCTGTTGCGTCTCGCCGCTGAGATCGCCGCCATCGTGCTGGTGACCGTCGTGAGCATGGACCTGCTGGACCGGCAGTGGGCCGAGCTGACCGTCACGATCGTCGTCATGCTGGTGGTGTCGTACGTCGTCATCGGTGTGGGCCCGCGCACTCTCGGTCGTCAGCACAGCGAGCGGGTCGCGCTGGCATCGGCCGGGCCGCTGAAGCTGGCCACGGCCGTACTGGCACCGCTCACCCAGCTGCTGATCCGGATCGGCAACGCGCTCACGCCCGGCAAGGGGTTCGCCGAGGGTCCGTTCGCCAGCGAGGCGGAGCTGCGGGAGCTGGTCGATCTCGCCGAGCAGAGCTCGCTGATCGAGTCCGGCGAGAGCCGGATGATCCAGCGGGTGTTCGAGCTGGGCGACACGTTGGCGCGGGAGGTGATGGTGCCGCGTACCGAGATGATCTTCATCGAGCAGCAGAAGACGCTGCGGCAGATGATGTCGCTGGCGTTGCGCAGCGGCTTCTCCCGCATTCCGGTCGTCGGTGAGGATCTCGACGACGTCGTCGGCGTGGTGTATCTCAAGGATGTCACCAAGCGGGTCTTCGACAAGCACGAGGCCGAGACCACGGAGCGGGTCGAGTCCATGGTGCGCGAGGCGATGTTCGTGCCGGACACGAAGCCGGTCGACGAGCTGATGCGGGCGATGCAGACCCAGCGGATGCATGTGGCGATCGTCGTCGACGAGTACGGCGGGACGGCCGGGCTGGTCACCATCGAGGACATCATCGAGGAGATCGTCGGCGAGATCACTGACGAGTACGACGCCACGTCGAACGACATCGAGCAGCTCGGGAACGGCTCGGTACGGGTGGCGGCCCGGCTGTCGCTGGACGATCTCGGGGAGGCGCTCGACGTACACCTGGACGACGAGGACGTCGACTCCGTGGGCG
The DNA here is from genome assembly GCA_009377795.1 of Propionibacteriales bacterium. Classification (GTDB taxonomy): domain Bacteria; phylum Actinomycetota; class Actinomycetes; order Propionibacteriales; family Nocardioidaceae; genus WHTJ01. The sequence continues at coordinate 49,116 of WHTJ01000001.1, forward strand.
GCCTGATGGCCAAGCACCTCGGGCGGGTGCCCATCCCCGGTGCGGAGGTGACCATCGAGTCGCTGCGGTTCGTCGCCGAGGCGCCGAGCGGCCGGCGTAACCGCCTGGGCACCGTGATCGTGTCCCGGCCCGGCTCCGACGGCGGCCGGGAGACCGCGCCCAACTCCGCGGGCAACGGCACCGTCGCCAGGAAATAGCCCCACCCTTCGCGCCGAGATTGCAGTTCTGGTCGATCTTGGATCGACCAGAACTGCAATCTCGACGCAACGGGCGTGGCATCTCGGCGCGAGGCGCATGGCAATCTCGGCGCGAGGCGGGTGGCTGACGGCGTGAGCGGTCGAGTCGGCTCGGTACGCTGACCGCATGTCGGCAGACCCCGCCCGTACCCCGGATCCCACCGATCCGGAGGACCTGAAGATCATCACGCTGGCCCGGTCCACCCGCGCCCGGTCGGGCGCCGCGGAGGGTGCGTGCGTACGCGACACCGACGGCCGCACATACGCCGCGGGCGCCGTGTCGTTGCCCAGCCTGAGGCTCTCCGCCCTCCAGGTCGCGGTGGCGATGTCCGCATCCAGCGGGGTCACCGGGCTCGAGGCGGCGGCGGTCGTGACCGCCGCCCACACCGTGGACGAGGCCGGCGTCGCCGCGGTACGGGACGCCGGCGGTTCCGGGCTGCCGATCTACCGGGCCGACGTCACGGGGACCGTCGGGGGCGTGCTCACCACATGAGCGGCGGTCCTCACCGGTGTGGGTTCGCCTCCCTCGTCGGCCGGCCCAACGTGGGCAAGTCGACCCTGACGAACGCGCTGGTGGGTAGCAAGGTCGTCATCACGTCCGAGCGGCCGCAGACCACACGGCACGTGGTGCGCGGAATCCTGACCCGCGAGGACGCGCAGCTGGTCCTCATCGACACCCCCGGCCTGCATCGACCCCGCACCCTGCTCGGCGAGCGCCTGAACGATCTGGTGCACGCGACGTGGAGCGAGGTCGACGTGATCGGCGTGTGCTTCCCGGCCGACCAGCGGGTCGGTCCCGGTGACCGGTTCCTGGTCGCTGAGCTGGCGAGGGTGCGCCGTACGCCGAAGATCGCGATCGCCACGAAGTCCGACCTGGCCGGCCGGGACCAGCTGGCCGCCCACCTCGCGGCCATCGCCGGCCTGGCCGATGAGCACGCCGACCTGGAGTGGGAGGAGATCGTCCCGGTCTCGGCGACGGACGGGTACCAGGTGGGCCTGCTCGCGGACCTGCTGGTCGCCCGGTTGCCGGAGGGCCCGGCACTGTACCCGGAGGGCGAGGTCAGCGACGAGCCCGAGGAGCAGCTGGTCGCCGAGCTGATCCGGGAGGCGGCGCTGAACGGCGTACGGGATGAGCTGCCGCACTCCATCGCGGTCGTGGTCGAGGAGATGTCACCGCGTGCGGACCGGCCAGCGGACCGCCCGCTGCTCGACGTCTACGCCAACCTGTTCGTCGAGCGGGACAGCCAGAAATCCATCGTGATCGGCGCGAAGGGTGCTCGGCTCAAGGAGGTGGGCAGCCGGGCGCGGCGGCAGATCGAGGCGATCCTGGGTACGCCGGTCTATCTCGACCTGCGGGTCAAGCTGGCCAAGGACTGGCAGCGCGATCCCAAGCAGCTCCGCCGGCTCGGCTTCTAGCAACAAATCAGCCTGGGCTTCTAGCAACAAATCAACGGGTCATACCGGGGAGCCCCTGTCCCCGTGCGGCGACCGCCCAGCACAGCGCCTCCCGGCTGCCGAACCTCCGCCACCCGAGCGCGGTGGGCACGGTGAGGTATCCTCTCGCGGCCTCGTCGACCGGCCTGCTCGCTCGCCGGCACCACGGCGTGTGCTCGGCCAGTAGCCGAGACCTGCCGGGGTAGCGGGCACCGGCGCCGCCCAGCGTCCGCACCTGAGTCACGTGCTCCGCGACATGCGGGCGTCCGCAGTCCACGAAGTCCTGTGACTGCATCCTCCGCGGTCTCGTTCCGAGACACGCGCGGTACGAGACCGGCGTGCGTCCCCGCAGGACGCCGCGCAGGCTCCCGGTCCGCTCCACCGCGAACTGCGCGCCGGTGTCCTGCATGACGCCGACGTCACACCGCACCCATGCGTCCTCGTCGGACTCCTTCGGCGGCGGGCCGAAGTAGAAGACCGCGATCGTGGTCGGATAGAACGTGCCGCCCAAGAACTCCGTGGCCTCCTCGTTGCAGTCACGCCCATACCGCGGCAGGTTCCTCCGGGTCGGCCGCGCCGGGACGTCGAGTACGGCGAACGTCTCCAGCGTGTGGGGTTGTTCGCAGCTGGTCGGCCTCGTCGGGTCGTAGGTCTTGACCAGCAACAGGTCGGTGGTCGCGAAGCAGTCACCGATCGACGGACGACCGGAGGATCGCACGGCCGGCCGGTCGTCTTCACCGGGCTCCGCCGAGCGTTCCTCATTGGGGTCGGCGTCGACAAGGTCCGTCGCGGAGGCGCAGGCCGCGAGCCCGATCACGAGTACGACGAGTGTCGCGGCGATCCGCACCGTGCTACTGCCTGGTCTGCGCCCAGCAGAGGCCGTATCGGGTGCCGCTCTCCCATGAGGCCTTGTCGAAGGGGATCGCGTTGAAGTTCACCTGCCGATCGATTCCCGCACGCCGCACCCAGGCCCGCACCTTCGGCTGGCAGCGGTTCCGGCCGCGTTCTTGCAGCTGCGCGACACCGGGCCAGCGTTCGGCCCTCCTGCCCGCGACGAAGGTGTCCACGGCACGCCAGTTGTGCGGCTTGGCACAGATGATCGCGCGGAACGCGTTGCGGCCCGGATCGACGTTGCCGCAACGGCCCACGCGGTCACGGATCCTGGGGTCCTTCATGCCGCCCTTCAGCCCGTTCGGCAGCCGGGAGAGCGCCCGCTTGCCGCCATCGTCGACCGCGTACGCGAAGACGTCGCAGCGCACCCAGGGCGCGCCCAGCCGGAACTGCCTGCGGTCCGGCAGGAAGTACTCCGTATCCAGCATCGTGAGTGCCAGCTCGTGGTCGGTGCCCGCGATCCAGGTGCGGAACGTGGTGTCACACCCGCGACGGGCGGCGTTCTGAACCCGCTTCCGGGCCGGAGAGAGCGTGCCCTTCTTCAGGATCCTCGGCGGGAGTTTGCCGACGTCGTACGTGTACACGGTGTGCGGTTTGCGGCAGCCGACGACCGGGCTGTCGTCCACCACCGTGGCGAGATCGTCGATGCTCAGCCGCCGGCAGCCGGTGTCCGGTGCCGGGTCGGGCTCCGGCGGCGGCTCGGGCTCGCGCTCGGGCTGCGGCTCCGGGCGGGGTGCTGTCGTCTCCTGCTCGAGCGTCCGGGCGGACTCGGCGAGCTCGGCGGCCGCGGCGCAACCGGTCAGGACGACGAACGCCGTGACACCCGTCGCGACGCACTTCACCTTGCGAAGGCCCCCCGAAGGCCGCGACACGGGTCGCCCCCTTCCTGGACACGGCGGATCGGCTCACGAGATTTTCCCTCCGACCTTATGCCACCGCGCGCCACGCGGAGGAGACCGGTGCCCGGCCGCGCGTTACGAGCCGCTGGACAGCACGAGGTCGACCAGTGCCCTGAGGTCGGGCGTCAGGTCGTGCTCGTACAGCGTGACGACCCGTCCGTCGACGTCGATCGCGTAGGCGTACCCGTCCGGCCGAGGGGTGCTGCTGTGTTCCACGGTGTCGAGGTCGATCCCGGCCAGCAGCTCGTCGATCTCCCTCCCGTTGGGCGCGGTGCCGGTGTCCAGGCTGCAGTCGACGGGTATGCCGGCGAAGCCGCCGGTACGCCGTACCGCGACCCGATGGCCGCCGGGCGAGGGGGCCGGCGCGCCCACCACCTCGACGCCCACCCCGCTCCAGGCGTCGCGCACCGCCCGCGCCTCCGTGGAGTCCGGCCCGAAGAGCTGCTCCGCGACCTGGAGCGTGAGCTCGGCGAACCGGGCGAAGTCGGCGTCGGCCTCGAGCCGGGGATCGGTCAGTGTGGCGTACCAGATCCATCCGGCCTGTTCCCAGGCATGGCCGCCGATCCCGGTGGCCGCGAGATGGAACGCGCGGTTCGGGATGCCCGAGTTGATGTGTACGCCCCCGTTGTCCTCCTCGGTCTCGACGTAGTCGTCCATGTGGCCGGGCTGCGGGTCCGTGCCGATCAGGGGGTCGTCGTACGCCGTTCCCGGCTCCTTCATCGAGCGCAGCGCCGTCGCGTTGACGTTCTCCGTGAACAGCCCCTCGCCGATCAGCCAGGAGGCCTCGTCGGCGGTCTCGTCGTTGGCCTTCTGCACGGCGAGCACCGCGAACACGTCCGAGACGCTCTCGTTGAGCGCGCCGGACTGGCCCTCGTAGAGCAGACCCGCGGTGTGCTCGGTGACCGCGTGGGTGAACTCGTGGACCACGACGTCGGGTGCCTTGGTGAAGCGCTGGAAGATCCGCCCGTCCCCGTCGCCGAAGACCAGCTGCTCGCCGTCCCAGAACGCGTTGGCGTAGTTGCGCTCGTAGTGCACGGTCGCACTGATCCGGTGGCCGTCGCCGTCGTACGAGTCGCGCTCGTAGTCCTCGCGGAACAGCGTCCACGCCAGTCCGGATCCGTCGTACGCCTCGTCGACCGCCTCGTCCCCGGTCGGGTCGTCGCCCTCGGCACGCACGAGCTCGCCGGGAAGGTCACGGGTGTTGCGGGCATCGTGGATCGCGCGATCGGGACGGTCGCCCTGGGTCGCTCCGGATGGCCTGCTCCCGCGTTGTCGGCGACGGGTGCGGATGGCGTCGTCGAGCTCCAGGGTGCTTCGTGCGTAGCCGCGCACCTCGTCGTCGTCGGTCTGCTCGGCGAGGCGGGAGAGGATGAACGGCGGAATGATGTGACAACGGGTCATGACATGTGTCTACCCGGTTGCGTTGGGTGACAATCGCACCGGGGTGGGTCGGAGGTCAGAGCCGGCGTTGCCAGATGCCGCCGCGCGCGACCACGAAGCAGCCGAGGCGGTCGTTGACCGCGATCATGTGTGTGTTGGATTCGGCGTTCCACGTGTCGATCAGGTCGAGCTGCGGTTCGGTCTCGCGTAACCAGCGCAGCATCGCGGTTTTGAGCAGCAGTCCCAGCCGGTTTCCACGGTGCTCGACCAGGACGGTTGTATCCATCTGATTGCCGTACGACGGCCGACGCGGATCCACCGCCACCACGGTGTGACCCGCGCACCCACCGTCCTCGATCCGGCGGGCCAGCAGCCGGTAAAGGCGCCGCTCCCTCGCGGCCTGCGCGGTCTCGAAGGCGCGGACCCGGTCCACGCTGTAGATCTCGTCCTCCCATTCCAGATCGTCGAGTGGCGCATCGTTGATCGCGGCCGTCACCGCGACCAGGTCCGGGATCAACGCCTCGGGCGCCCGGCCGACGATTGAAACCAGTTCGTAAGCCGTCGCCTTGTCCGCGGCCTCGGCGTGGAGCTCGTCGATCTGGCCCCAGTCCAGTGCCGCGAGGTCCAGACGCCGTTGTGCGCTCCGCATGCCGGGCTTGTAGCCGTGGTAGGCGGCGAAGCCCTCCCCGGAAGAGTCCGCCCATGCCTCGCAGCTGGTCAGCGTCTTGCCCCAGTCGCGAGCCAGTCCGGTGACGGCATCGAGCAGGGTGCTGCCGTGCCCACTCCTGCGATGGTCAGGGTGGACGGTGACATCGACGTGCGCCATGTGCTGGTTGTCTTCCCACTGCGACACGTGAACGTCGGCGGCTCCGACCAACTGGCCGGCCGCGTCGCGTAGGGTCAGCACGCGTTCTGGGCCGTCTTCGTCCCAGCCGTGCAGCATCTCCAGCAGATGGGACCGTGGATGGCGGGGCGGCATGTGCGGGCTGTCGACGTTGGACGCCGCGTTGAGCAGCGTGACCAGGTCGCTCGCGAGCGACTGGTCGTACTCCTCGGGCGCATACACGTCAATGCCCACGATCAACAAGTGCACCCCGCCGCGGCGCGCGAGGCAACCGAATATCGGCACGCTGGCCATGGGACGAGCGGGTGGGTGTGCGGACACGAACCGCATCCGCTACTCTGTGCGTTGTCATGCGGTACACACTGCTCCTCCTTCGCTGCCGCGGCGAGGTTCGCTAGAGCCGGACCCCTCGCCGCGGAGTTTCGGTGCCCGGCGCTTCGACCGCCCCCGAACCAAGAGCGAGGGATCCTTACCGTGGCGATCCACCCCCAACAGCCCAGTCCGATGCCGATCGCGCGCTACCGCGCGTTCCCGCCGATCGACCTGCCCGACCGCACCTGGCCGAACTCGACCATCACCGCAGCACCGCGCTGGCTCTCCACCGACCTGCGCGACGGCAACCAGGCGCTCATCGACCCGATGAACCCGACCCGCAAGCGGGCGATGTTCGAGCTGCTCGTCAGGATGGGCTACAAGGAGATCGAGGTCGGGTTCCCGTCGGCCAGCCAGACCGACTTCGACTTCGTACGCCAGCTGATCGAGGAAGACCTGATCCCGGACGACGTCACCGTCTCCGTGCTGACGCAGGCGCGTGAGGACCTGATCGAGCGTACGGCGCAGAGCATCGTCGGCGCCGCGCACGCGAACATTCATCTGTACAACGCGACCGCCCCGTTGTTCCGGCGCGTGGTCTTCGACGTCGGACGGGACGAGTGTCTGGCCATCGCCGTACGCGGCACCGAGATGGTGATGAAGTACGCCGAGGAGTACCTCGCCGGCACCGACTTCGGCTACCAGTACTCCCCGGAGATCTTCACCGGCACCGAGCTCGAGTTCTCGGTCGAGGTCTGCGAGGCGGTGTCCGACGTATGGCAGCCGGAGGCGGACCGCGAGATCATCCTCAACCTGCCGGCCACCGTGGAGATGTCCACGCCCAACGTCTACGCCGACCAGATCGAGTGGTTCTCCCGCCAGCTGACCCGGCGGGAGTCATCGGTCGTGTCACTGCATCCGCACAACGACCGGGGTACGGCGGTCGCCGCCACCGAGCTCGCGCTGATGGCGGGCGCCGACCGGGTTGAGGGCTGCCTCTTCGGTCATGGCGAGCGGACCGGGAACGTCGACCTCGTGACGCTGGGCCTGAACCTCTTCAGCCAGGGCGTGGACCCGATGATCGACTTCTCCGACATCGACGAGATCCGGCGCAGCGTCGAGTGGTGCACGCAGCTTCCGGTGCCGCCGCGTCAGCCGTACGCCGGTGACCTGGTCTACACCGCGTTCTCCGGCTCGCACCAGGACGCGATCAAGAAGGGCCTGGAGGCGCTCGAACGGGACGCGGCGGCGGCCGGCGTACCGGTGGACGAGTACCCGTGGGAGGCGCCGTACCTGCCGATCGACCCCAAGGACGTCGGCCGGAGCTACGAGGCGGTCATCCGGGTCAACAGCCAGTCCGGCAAGGGTGGCGTGTCCTACCTGCTCAAGGCGGAGCACAACCTCGACCTGCCGCGCCGGCTGCAGATCGAGTTCAGCCGGGTGATCCAGGAGCACACCGACGTCGAGGGCGGCGAGGTCACGGCGGAGGAGATCTGGCGGACCTTCACCGCGGAGTACCTCGAGCGGGACCGGCCGCTGCAGCTCAACTCCGTGCACACGTCGTCGGCCGAGGGCGAGCACGACGCGCTCACGGTGAACGTGTACCTCGACGGCGAGCGTCGCACGCTGCAGAGCGAGGGGAATGGGCCGATCGCGGCGTTCGTCAACGCGCTCAACGACGTCGGTTACGACGTGCGCGTCCTGGACTACGCAGAGCACGCGCTGTCGGCCGGTGGTGACGCGCAGGCGGCGGCATACGTCGAGTGCGCCGTCGGCGACCACGTGCTGTGGGGAGTCGGCGTCGACGCGAACATCGTCACCGCGTCCCTCAAGGCGGTGACGTCGGCGGTCAACCGCGCCGGCTAGCCCCTTCGCGCCGAGATTGCACTTCTGGCCGTTGTCCGCAGCCTCGACGCGAGGTGGGTCAGCTGGCCTGCTGGATCAGGGTGAACTGAACGGCGCCGCTGGAGTCGACCTGGGCGTCGAGCACCTTGTCGTCGAGGGTCACCGCTGCGTTCTCCTCGAGAAAGACGCGCGCGCCTCCCTCTTCGATCACCTGGTCGCTCGGCTCGGGGCCTCCGGCCGCCGCGACCGACAGGTCGGGGCTGTCGGAGGTCTCCGATGAGATCCGCAGACCAGACGTCTCCGACTCTTCGCCGGACCCGGTGATGGTCTTGATGATGGTGCTGGCGTTCTCGGTCAGGGTGAGCACGGCTTCTCTCCTTGAATCGCGTACAGACGCTCAGGTCACCCTGCCCACTAGATCACATGCCAAACATCGGGCAAACCCCCCCACCGTCCGGCCCGATGTCGAGCCGGGGCGTGTCATGCGGATCGTGGGGCCCGGCCAGTGGGTGAGAATAGACGCGTGGGCCTCTACCGAGACGAAGGCGTCGTCCTGCGGACCCAGAAGCTGGGCGAGGCCGACCGCATCGTCAGCCTGCTCACCCGGCGGCACGGCCGGATCCGTGCGGTGGCGAAGGGGGTACGCCGCACGTCGTCGCGGTTCGGCTCCCGGCTCGAGCCGTTCATGCACGTCGACGCGCAGCTGGCCGAGGGCCGCTCGCTGGACGTCGTCGCGCAGGTCGAGACGGTGACGCCGTACGGGCAGCCGGTCTGCGCCAACTACGGCCTCTACACCGCCGGCACCGTGATGCTCGAGACCACCGAACGCCTGGTGGCCGAGGAGCACGAGCCGGCTCTTCAGCAGTTCCTGCTGCTGGTCGGGGGACTGCGTGCGTTGTCGCAGCAGGAGCATGCGCCAGGCCTGACCCTCGACTCGTTCCTGCTGCGGTCGCTGGCGATCGCCGGATACGCGCCGTCGTTCAGCGACTGCGCGCACTGTGGTGCCGAAGGGCCGCACCGGGCGTTCAGCCCGGCCGCCGGAGGTCTCCTGTGCGCGGACTGCCGGGTCCCCGGTACCGCGCGACCGGCTCCGGAGACGATCGAGCTGCTGGCCGCCCTGCTCGCGGGTGACTGGGAGGTCGCCGACGCCAGCGAGCCGCGGATACGTCGCGAGACTTGCGGGCTGGTGTCGGCGTACGTCCGGTGGCACCTCGAGCGCGACCTGCGCTCGCTGGTGTACGTGGACCGGACGCCGGAACCGAACGGGACGGTGCGTGGCTGACCGAAGGAGCACCCGCCGCCGCGCCCGTGGTGCTCGGGCCGCCGCATCCCGGGTCGAGCGCCGGCCGCCGTCGCCCCACCCGTCGGGAGCGCGCCCGCCACGGATACCGCCGGAGCTGGTACCCGGCCATGTCGCGATCGTGATGGACGGCAACGGGCGCTGGGCGAACGCGCGCGGGCTGCCGCGCACCAAGGGACACGAGGCGGGCGAGGCCGCCCTGTTCGACGTGGTGGAGGGCGCGATCGAGATCGGCGTACGCCATGTGTCGGCGTACGCCTTCTCCACCGAGAACTGGAAACGCTCACCCGACGAGGTGCGTTTCCTGATGGGGTTCAACCGGGACGTCATCCGGCGGCGGCGCGACGACATGCACGCGCTGGGCGTCCGGGTGCGCTGGGTCGGACGGCGGCCGCGGCTGTGGACGAGCGTGATCAAGGAGCTGGAGATCGCCGAGGAGCTGACCCGGCACAACGACGTGATGACGCTCAACATGTGCGTCAACTACGGCGGGCGGGCCGAGATCGCGGACGCGGCACGCGGCCTCGCGGAGGACGTCGCGGCCGGCCGGGTGCGCCCCGACCGGATCACCGACCGGGTTCTCGCCCGCTACCTCGACGAGCCCGACATGCCTGACGTCGACCTCTTCCTGCGTACGTCGGGGGAGCAGCGCACGTCGAACTTCCTGCTCTGGCAGTCGGCGTACGCCGAACTGGTCTTCCTCGACGTGCTCTGGCCGGACGCGGATCGCCGGATCCTGTGGGACGCGATCGAGATCTACGCGCGGCGCGACCGCCGGTACGGCGGCGCGCTGGACACCCCGTCCTCGTAAGCCGTTTCGCGCCGAGATTGCAGTTGTGGTCGATCTCAGATCGACCACAACTGCAATCTCGGCGCGAAGGTGGGGGTCACCAGCAGGGCGGATGGTGGTCGTGCCACGGGGCGGCCGCCTCCACCTGGGCCGCCAGCGAGCACAGCACGTGCTCCTCGCCGGCGCGTCCCGCGAGCATGACCCCGATCGGCAGCCCGTCGTCGTTCCAGTGCAGGGGAAGGGAGAAGGCCGGCATGCCGGTGGCGTTCCAGGCCATGGTGAAGGGGGTGAATCGCTTCTGTGCCTCGAAATCCGCGGCCGGGTCTTCGTCGTTGCGCAGTGCGCCGACCGGCAACGGCGGCTGGGCCAGGGTGGGCGTGAGCACGGCGTCGTACTCGCGAAGGGCGCGCCGGGCGGCGGCCGCGGACTGCCGCAGCCCGATCAGCCAGGCGGCGAACGCCGGCCCGTCGACCTCGTTGCCGAGCTCGATCAGCCAGCGGGTCAGGGGCCGCAGGAGATGCTCGCGTTCCGGCGGTACGACGGAGAGCGCGGTCGAGACGAACCACACCGGTTCGAACCGCTCGATCACGTCCGGCGCGAACGGCCGGTCCACCTCGACCACCTCGTGTCCGAGCGACTCGAGCAGGTCGCTGGCTCGTTCGTAGGCGCGCAGGCAGTCCGGATGCACCGGCGTGTCGATGATCACCGGGGCGTCGAAGCGGGCGATGCGCAGACTGCCGGGTTCGCGGTCGCACCAGCCGCGCAGTCCGGTCTCGGGTACCGGGGTCACCTCGTACGGGTCCCCGGCGGCCGGGCCGGCCACCGCATCCAGGAACGCTGCGGCATCCCGGACGGTACGGGCGAGCGGTCCGGAGACGCCGAGCCCGGTGATGTCGGCGTACGTCGGCGCGGTACTGATCCGGCCCCGGCTCGGCTTGAGCCCGACCAGGCCGCACATGCTGGCGGGGATCCGTATGGACCCCGCACCGTCCGAGCCCTGGGCCATCGGCACGAGTCCGCCCGCGACCGCGGCCGCCGAGCCGCCGGACGAGCCGCCGGCCGAGCGGGCCGGGTCGTACGGCGTGCGCGCCGGCGGCGCGACGGCGGGCTCGGTGTAGCAGGGCGATCCGAACTCCGGGGTGTTGGTCTTGCCGAGCGAGATCATCCCGGCTCGCTCCATCCGCAGGACCAGCTCGTCACTCTCGTCCGGGACGAACTCGTCGTACACCGCGGACCCGAACGTCGTGCGCACGCCCGCGGTCGGGTTGAGGTCCTTGATCGCGGTGGGTACGCCGTACAGCGGCGACACCTCGTCGAGGTCTCCGGAGCCTCGCCACTCGCTCACTCGCCGTTCGGCCAGGCGGGCCTGTTCGAGGGCGCGCTCCCGCGTCACGGTGATGAACGCGCCCAGATCGTCGGAGAGCCGCTCGACCCGGTCCAGGTAGTGCGTGCACAGCTCGACCGGCGACACCTCGCCGCGACGTACGGCGGCACCCTGCTCCAGTGCCGTCAGGTCGTGCAGCTGCATGGCTATCGCCTCTTCCCTCTTCGCGCCGAGATTGCAGAAGTGGTCGATTCCGGATCGACCACTTCTGCAATCTCGGCGCGAAACAAATCTACGCGCAGTCCGCGCAGGTGCCGAAGATCTCCAGGGTGTGGGAGAGATCGCGGAAGCCGTTCTCGGCGGCGACCTTGTCCGCCCAGCGTTCGACGGTCGGTCCCGTGACCTCGACCGTCCGCCCGCACTCCCGGCAGACCAGATGATGGTGATGGGTGTCGCTGCACAGGCGGTAGAGGGTCTCGCCCTCGTCGGTGCGCAACGCGTCGACGCCGCCGGAGTCCCAGAGCGCCTGGAGGGCCCGGTAGACCGTGGTGAGGCCGACCCGTTCGCCGCGCTGCTTCAGCAGATCGTGGATCTCCTGGGCGCTGCGGAAGTCGTCGATCGACTCCAGGGCCGACGCCACGGCCTTGCGCTGCCGGGTCGGCCGGCGGAACTCAGTGCTCGTCATAGTGGTCTCCATGCGGTGCGTGGCGATGTCCGTCATGCACGTAGTCGACATGGTCGCCGTGTACGACCGCCGGGTGCTGGCAATATTCGTCGTGCTCGTGCGGATGCGACTCCGCGGCCTGGTGTTCGGTGCGTACGGCGATCGCGTCCGGTTCTTCGAACGGCTCCACGAGCCGCCGACGGTACCTGATCGCCGCGCCGATCGGCCAGGTGGCGACGAAGACGGCGAGGGCCAGCAACACGATGGTCGCACCCGGCGCCACGTCGGCATAGAACGAAGTGGTCACGCCGCCGACGGCGGCGAGCGTTCCGACCGCCATGGCGGTCGCGAGGGTCAGGCGGAACCCTCGTGCGATCTGCTGCGCGGTCGCCACCGGTACGACCATGAGGGCGCTCACCAGGAGCAGTCCGACGGTCCGCATGGCGATCGTGATGGTGACCGCGGCCAACACCGACATCGCGACGCTGTACAGGCGTACGTTCAGTCCTTGGACGGCCGCGAAGTCCTCGTCCTGACACACCGCGAAGAACTGCGGCGACATGCCGACCGCGACCGAGACCACCACGATCGCGAGGCCGACCGTCGCCCACACGTCGGCGGGCGAAGCGGTCGCGATGGACCCGAAGAGGTACTCGTGGAGCCTCGCGGTGCCGCCCTCGAGCTCGGCCAGCAACACACCACCGGCGATGCCGCCGTAGAAGAGCAACGCGAGAGCGACGTCACCGCTGGTACGGGCGCGCGCCCGGATCACCTCGATCAGGATCGCGCCGAGGGTGGCGACCACGATCGCGGTCAGCACCGGTGCCTGACCGGTGAGCAGGCCCAGGGCGACACCGGTCACCGCGACGTGGCCGATGCCGTCGCCCAGCAGCGCGAGCCGGCGCTGCACGAGGTACGTGCCGACGGCCGGTGCGGCCAGCCCGGTCAGCAGGGCGGCCAGCAGGGCCCGCTGCATGAAGTCGTACGCCAGGATATTCATAGCGGTCCGCCCTCTCCGAGCGGCTGGCGGTCCGGGGGCTCGCCCTCACCGGGATGCGCATGGCTGTGGAACGCCGCCATGCCGTCACCGGGCTGGGGCGGGCCGTCGTACGCGATCCGACCGTCGCGGACCACCACGGTGCGGTCGATCAGCGACTCCAGTGGACCGAGCTCGTGTGCTACCAGGACCACCGTCGCCCCCCTGGCGATGATCTCCCGCAGGGTGTCGGAGAGGGCGTGCTGGCTGTGCAGGTCGACGCCCGCCGTCGGCTCGTCGAGCACGAACAGCTCGGGTTGTCCGGCGAGCGCCCGGGCGATCAGCACCCGTTGCTGCTGGCCACCGGACAGCGTGCTCACCTCGTCGTTCCTGCGATGCAGCAGGCCGACCGTCTCGATCGCGTGCGCGATCGCCGTACGGTCGTCTCTTCTCAGCGGCGTGAGCCAGCGCCGCCGGGCGAGCCGGCCGGACGCCACGACCTCCCAGACCGTGGCCGGCACACCCGAGGCCGCGGTCGTGCGTTGCGGCACGTACCCGACGCGCCTCCAGTCGTGGAACCGCGCCAGGGGTACGCCGAACAGCCGGATTTCTCCGCGGGTGAGCGGGAGGCGTCCCATGCATGCCCTGATCAGCGTCGACTTCCCGGAGCCGTTGCTCCCGAGCAGGGCGACCACCTCGCCGCCGCGGGCGGAGAAGTCGATGCCTCGAAGGATGGGGCGGCCGCCGATCGCGACCGCACCGTCGGTGACTTCAAGGCTCGGGGTCATCGGCATCCGTTGGCTTCGCGGAGTTTCTGGAGGTTGGAGCGCATGAGAGAAAAGTAGTCCTCCTCCGCGGTCTCGTCCGTCAGTCCCTCGATCGGATCGAGCACCTCGGTGGTCACGCCCACCTCGTCGGCCAGGGTCTCGCTCAGCCTCGGGTCGGCGAGGGTCTCGGAGAACACGGTGGTGATCCCTTCGTCCTCCGCCAGGTCCTGGAGCTCGCGCATCCGCGCCAGGGAGGGCTCGGCGTCGGGGGAGAGGCCGCTGATGGCGATCATCTCCAGGTCGTACCGCTGGGCGAGATAGCCGAACGCCGCGTGGCTGGTGACGAAGGTACTGCGCTCGCAGTCCGCGAGACCTCGCCGGAACTCGGTGTCGAGATCGGCGAGGTCGCGGGACAGCGCCTCGGCGTTCGCGTGGTAGTCGTCCGCGCGGTCCGGATCGGTCTCGGCCAGCGCGTCCGCGACGGCCCGGCCGAGACCGGCCAGCTTGGTGGGGTCCTGCCAGGCGTGCGGGTCACCGGACAGGTCCTCGTCGGCCTCGTGTTCCTCGGGTTCGTGACCTTCCTCGTCCGCGTGTGAGTCTGCGGGCGCTCCGGTGTCCTGGAGTTCGACGACGTCGGTGACGTCGAGAGCGGCACCGTCCTCCATGAGCTCCACGGCCTCGTCGAGCGAGGGCTGGAATCCGGCCTGGTGAATGACGACGTCGGCCTCGGAGACCTCCGCCACCTGCTGGGGACCCAGCTCGAGGTCGTGCGGCTCGCCGCCCGTCGACGTGAGGTTGGCGACCGACGCGCGGTCGCCCGCGACGCGCTCGGCGACGTAGGCGTACGGGTAGAACCCCGCGACGACCGAGGGGCCTTCGCGGGCGACCGGCGACCCGTCGCCACAGGCGGCAAGGAGGGCGGCACTGATTCCGACGCCGAGCAGCGTCACGGGCTGGATCCGCATGCACCCCATCCTGAGGAAAATGAAAATGATTGTCAACTTGTGGGTGGCGGTTGCCGGGTCGGGACCGGACTTCGTCTCCGGGGCGGCCAGATCTGCAATCTCGGCGCGAGGAGGTAACCTGGCCTCTCGATCAGCGCTCGCAGAAGGGCCTCCCGCCCCGGACGCGGCCGCGCAAACCGCCGACACCCAGCCGGATGGAGTGATTCCGTGGCCACGAGCACGGCCCCACTGGAAAACGTCATCAACCTCTGCAAGCGCCGGGGGTTCGTCTTCCCCTGTGGAGAAATCTACGGCGGCACCCGGTCCGCATGGGACTACGGACCTCACGGCGTCGAGCTCAAGGAGAACGTCAAGCGCCAATGGTGGCGCTCGATGGTGCAGAACCGCGACGACATCGTGGGGCTCGACTCCTCGGTGATCCTGCCGACCGCCGTGTGGCAGGCATCGGGTCACGTCGAGCAATTCGTCGACCCGCTGGTCGAGTGCCAGTCGTGCCACCGGCGGTTCCGTGAGGACCACCTCCAGGAGGAGTACGCCGAGCGCAAGGGCATCGCCGACCCGTCCTCGGTGTCCCTGGACGCCGTAGCCTGCCCGCACTGCGGAACCAAGCACGCGTGGACGGCGCCCCGGATGTTCAACGCACTGCTGAGGACGTTCCTCGGTCCGGTCGAGAGCGAGGAGGGGCTGCACTACCTGCGCCCCGAGACCGCGCAGGGGATCTTCATCAACTTCCTCAACGTCATGAACTCCGCGCGCAAGAAGCCGCCGTTCGGCATCGGCCAGATCGGGAAGTCGTTCCGCAACGAGATCACGCCGGGGAACTTCATCTTCCGGACCCGCGAGTTCGAGCAGATGGAGATGGAGTTCTTCGTCGAGCCGGGTACCGACGAGGAGTGGCACAAGACGTGGATCGACGTGCGTACGGACTGGTACGTCGACCTCGGCATCAGCCCCGACAACCTGCGGCACTACGAGCACCCGAAAGAGAAGCTGTCGCACTACTCCAAGCGGACTGTCGACATCGAGTACCGCTACGGGTTCACCGGATCCGAGTGGGGCGAGCTCGAGGGCATCGCCAACCGCACCGACTTCGACCTGTCCACGCATGCCGAGCATTCCGGCGCCGACCTGTCGTACTTCGACCAGGAGAAGGGCGAGCGCTGGACGCCGTACGTCATCGAGCCCGCGGCCGGCGTCAACCGGTCGATGATGGCCTTCCTGATCGACGCGTACGCCGAGGACGAGGCGCCGAACGCCAAGGGCGGGGTCGACAAGCGGACCCTGCTGCGGCTGGACCCGCGCCTGGCCCCGGTGAAGGTGGCGGTGCTGCCGCTGTCCCGTAACGCCGACCTCACGCCTAAGGCGAAGGAGCTGTCGAGCACGCTGCGCACGTCCTGGAACGTCGACTTCGACGACGCCGGCGCCATCGGCCGGCGGTACCGCCGGCACGACGAGATCGGCACACCGTACTGCGTGACCGTCGACTTCGACACCCTGGACGACCATGCCGTCACGGTGCGGGAGCGGGACTCCATGAAGCAGGAACGCATCTCGATCGACCATGTGCACGCGTATCTGGCTACCCGGCTGGTCGGCTGCTGACGTCCAGGGAGACCAGCATCGCCGACTGCGGTGCTCCGTCGCCGTCGATCGCGGTCAGCGGGGTGACCGACACCTGGTCGCCGAGCTCGGGAACCTCCGAGTGGGGCGCGACCCAGAAGCGGTCGCAGAACCGCATCTCCGAGTCGTCCGGCCGGACGCACATGATGGTGTCGTTGTCGGCGAACTCGACCACCTCGCCGACGAAGGGCTCCGGGCTCGCGGGTACGGCGGACCCCGGATCGGGGAACACATAGCGCCCCAACGCGACCCCTCCGGCGAGTATCAGGACGGCGAGCACTCCGAGCCCGATGACCGGTAGCCGACCTGTCCGCCTCTCCGCACTATGGCTGCCGCGATGACGCGACCTTGCCATAGGGACTCCTTCACGCTCGCGGGGTGACAGAAACTCTACGCTTAGGAAGATGGATGGATTCTCAGATCGGCGTACCTCCCCGCGTACCGTCGTCGCCGCCGTACTCGCGGTGCTCGCGTTCGCGAGCGGCTGCACGGACGCGGACGACACCCCGGCCACCGAGCGGCAGGCGTCCGGCGAACCCTCGTCGATGGCACAGGAGGAGCCGCCGGCCGAGCCGGAGTCCGTGGAGCTGGCGCTCGGCGAGCCGGCGTCGTTCAGGTTCAAGGCCGGCGCCAGGCGTTCGTCGAGGATCGAGCTGACCGTGGCGTCGATCCGCGAGGGCAAGATCGAGGACCTGTCCGACTTCGTGGTACCGCCGAGGCTTCGGAAGTCCACGCCGTACTACGCGAAGATCGAGGTGAAGAACGTCGGCCGGGGCGACCTGTCGAGGGCCGACGTCACGATGTGGGCGCTGGACTCGTCCGGCACGGTGCTCCCGGCCGCGGATGTCGTCGGCTCGTTCGGCAAGTGCAACCGGGAGGCCATGCCGCGGAAGTTCACCAAGGGAAAGACCGCGAGGAGCTGCGTGACGTTCCTGGCGCCCCAGGGCGTCACGATCGATGCCGTCCAGTACCGGTTCGCCGACGAGACGCCGCCGTACAGTTGGTCGTCGACATGAGTCATCTTCTTTCGCGCCGAGATTGCGCTTCTGGTCCGGGGGCACCGGCCCAGAAGCGCAATCTCGGCGCGAGCATCCGGCTCGGCGGGCTGACGGTGAGCCCGCCGGTGGTGCTCGCTCCCATGGCGGGGGTGACGAACGCCGCCTTCCGGCGGCTGTGCCGCGAGCAGGGCGCGGGTCTCTACGTGTGCGAGATGATCACGTCCCGCGGACTCGTGGAGGGCGACCGGGTCACGTTGTCGATGCTGGCGTTCGACCCGACCGAGGAGGTCCGCTCTGTCCAGCTCTACGGTGTCGACCCGGTCTACGTCGGCAAGGCCGTGGAGATCCTGTGCGGTGACCACGGTGTGGGCCACGTCGACCTGAACTTCGGGTGCCCGGTGCCGAAGGTGACCCGCAAGGGCGGCGGCGCCGCGCTGCCCTGGAAGCACCGGCTGCTGGGCGAGATCCTGGAGTCGGCGGTGCGGGCCGCGCGGCCGTACGACGTACCGGTCACCATGAAGACCCGCAAGGGGATCGACGACGACCACCTGACCTATCTGGAGGCCGGCCGGATCGCCGAGGACGCCGGATGCGCCGCGATCGCCCTGCACGCCCGTACGGCCGCTCAGCACTACTCCGGCGACGCGGACTGGCCGGCGATCGCCGCGCTCGTCGACCATGTGGACATCCCCGTCCTGGGCAACGGGGACATCTGGGAGGCGGCCGACGCCCTGCGGATGCTGGAGCAGACCGGGTGCGCGGGGGTGGTGGTCGGACGTGGCTGCCTGGGGCGCCCGTGGTTGTTCCGCGATCTGGCCGCGGCGTTCGCCGGTGAGCCGCGGACCGCGCTGCCCGCTCTCGGCGAGGTTGCCGCGGTCATGCGCAGGCACTGTGAGCTGCTGGCCGAGCTGATGGGGGAGGAGCGGGGCTGCAAGGAGTTCCGCAAGCACATCGCGTGGTACCTGAAGGGGTTCCAGGCCGGCGGCGAGATCCGTCACCGCCTCGGCCTGGTCTCGTCCCTGCGCGACCTCGACGACTGGCTGTGCCAGCTCGATCCGGCCAAGCCGTACCCGATCGCGGAGCTCGGGACCCCGCGCGGCCGGCAGGGCAGTCCGAGGGTCGTCGCGCTGCCCGATGGCTGGCTCGCGGACCGCGACACCGTGGCCGTGGACGCCGCTGCCGAGTCCGCCATCTCGGGTGGCTAATCACACAGTGTGATCTCGGCGTCGGACGCCTCACGGTAATCTGCCAGCGAGGGCCCGGACGGGCGGTTCGGTGCGCGAGAGGAGTCCACGTGTCGAAGTACGTCTACGACTTCACCGAGGGCAGCAAGGACATGCGGGACCTTCTCGGCGGCAAGGGTGCGAACCTCGCCGAGATGACGAACCTGGGACTTGCCGTTCCGCCGGGCTTCACGATCACGACCGAGGCGTGCCGCGCGTACCTGAACCAGGACGAGTTCCCCGACGGTCTGGACGAGGAGATCACGCGTCACCTGGAGGGGCTCGAGACCGAGATGGGCAGGCGGCTGGGTGACCCGGAGGACCCGCTGCTGGTGTCGGTCCGCAGCGGCGCGAAGTTCTCCATGCCCGGGATGATGGACACCGTTCTCAACATCGGTCTCAACGACGACTCCGTCGCGGGTCTGGTCCGGCGGCTGGACGACGAGCGGTTCGCCTGGGACTCGTACCGGCGCCTGATCCAGATGTTCGGCAAGACCGTGCTCGGCATCGACGGCGACCTGTTCGAGAAGGCTCTGGAGGGCGCCAAGCGGGAACACGGCAGCGAGCACGACGCTGATCTCGGCGCCGATGCGTTGCGTACTCTCGTGGACACCTTCAAGGAGATCGTCGCCGAGCAGGCCGGCCTCGACTTCCCGCAGGATCCGCGAGAACAGATGACGATGGCGATCCGGGCGGTCTTCGACTCGTGGAACGCCGAGCGGGCGGTCGTGTACCGCCGCCAGGAGCGCATACCGGCCGACCTGGGTACAGCGGTCAACATCTGCTCGATGGTCTTCGGCAACCTCGGCATGGACTCCGGGACGGGCGTGTGCTTCACCCGAGACCCGGCCACCGGGACGCAGGGTATCTACGGCGACTACCTGCAGAACGCACAGGGTGAGGACGTCGTGGCCGGCATCCGCAACACCGTGCCGCTGGCGGAGCTCGAGCGGATCGACAGGAAGTCGTACGACGAGCTCCTCGAGATCATGGCGAGGCTGGAGCGCCACTACCTCGACCTGTGCGACATCGAGTTCACCATCGAGCGCGGCAAGCTCTGGATGCTGCAGACCCGGGTCGGCAAGCGCACGGCGGGGGCCGCCTTCGTGGTCGCGACTCAGCTGCTGGACGAGGGCTTGATCGACGCGGACGAGGCGCTCCGGCGGGTCAGCGGAGCCCAGCTGGCGCAGCTGATGTTCCCCTGGTTCAAGATCGACGCCGAGCGCCGGCCGCTCACGACCGGGATTCCGGCCTCCCCCGGGGCGGCGAGCGGTGCGGTGGTGTTCGACTCGGCGCGAGCCCAGGAGTGGTCGCAGTCGGGCCGCTCGGTGATTCTCGTACGCCGGGAGACCAACCCCGACGACCTGCCCGGGATGATCGCGTCCACCGGGATCCTCACCAGCCGCGGCGGCAAGACCTCGCACGCGGCCGTGGTCGCACGCGGTATGGGGAAGACGTGCGTCTGCGGAGCCGATGACCTGGAGATCGATCCCGTGGCCAAGCGGGTCGTCGGCCCCGGCGACCTGGAGCTCGGGGAGGGCGACACGATCTCGATCGACGGCACGACCGGTGAGGTCTTCGCAGGCGAGGTCGAGGTGGAGGCGTCCCCGGTGATGCGCTACTTCGAAGGAGAGGACGGGGTCGAGAAGGACGAGCTGGTCGCGGCCGTTCACCGCATCATGACGCATGCCGAGAAACGCCGCCGGCTCGGCGTCCAGACCAACGCCGACACTGCAGAGGACAGCGCACGCGCGCGCCGGTTCGGGGCCGAGGGGATCGGGCTGTGCCGCACTGAGCACATGTTCCTGGGCGAACGGCGGGTGTTCGTCGAGAAGATGATCCTGGCCGACACCGCCGAGGAGCGCCGGACGGCACTGGATGCGATCGAGGGTCCGCAGCGCGAGGACTTCGCGGGGATCCTGGAGGCGATGGACGGCCTCCCGGTGACGATTCGGCTGCTCGATCCGCCGCTGAACGAGTTCCTCCCGGATCTCACCGATCTCTCGGTCAAGGTCGCGCTGGCGCGCGAGCGTGGTGCGGATCCGGGGCGGGACGCCGAGCTGCTCGACGCCGTACGCCGGCAGCACGAGCAGAACCCGATGCTCGGCCTGCGCGGTGTCCGGCTCGGGCTGGTGGTCGACGGGTTGTATGCGATGCAGGTACGCGCCATCGCGGAGGCGACCGCCGAGCTCAAGAAGGCGGGCAAGGACCCGCGACCGGAGATCATGATCCCGCTCGTGGGGGCGGTGCAGGAGCTCGAGCTGATCCGTGGCGAGGCCGAGCAGGTGCTGGCCGCGGTCTCGGAGGAGTCGGGTGTCGACGTGCGTTCCTGCCCGATCGGCACGATGATCGAGGTGCCCCGGGCCGCACTGACGGCAGGGGAGATCGCCCGGGCCGCCGACTTCTTCTCCTTCGGCACCAACGACCTGACCCAGATGACGTGGGGGTTCTCCCGGGACGACGTCGAGGGAGCCTTCTTCGCGCACTACATGGACGGCGGGATCTTCGGGGTCTCGCCGTTCGAGACCGTGGATCCGGACGGCGTGGGCGCACTGGTGCGAACCGCCGTCGAGTCCGGCCGGAAGGGCAACCCCGACCTGAAGCTCGGGGTCTGCGGCGAGCACGGCGGCGATCCGGACAGCGTGCACTTCTTCGACGCGGTCGGGCTGGACTACGTGTCGTGCTCACCGTTCCGGGTGCCGGTGGCCCGGCTCGAGGCCGGCCGTGCGACGGTCACCTGAGCGGACTGGGCCTGGCTTGGTTCGCGCGGACCCGACCGCCATCGCCCCCATCAGTGTTGGCGCAGCCGATCTGTAGCCGTTACATCGCGTGTAACGACGGAACGGACGACGTGACGCGTACAGAGTTGCGCGGAACATTCTCACTAGGGCTCAGAGTCCGCGCAACGCCCGTTCCGAGCCGCTCTTGATCCTCAACCCGGCCGCGCGGCCCGGTTATCCACAACGTTCCCGTCGGCCATGGCAGGAGCGCGGGTAGGCGCGCAGGGTGAGAACCATGAGCACGAGCGACACGCCAGAGGACGACGCCGACGAGGCACTTGCCGGGCACCTGAGCCGTGACCTCGGCTTGAGCTGCCTGCGGCTGACCCGAAACGCCGAGAGTGTCCTTCGGGTGCTTGTTGATGACCGGGCGCGAACCGTCGGGGAGATAGGTCGCGCCCTTGACCTCCGGCCCACGAGTGTGAGTCGGGCGGTGGATGAGTTGGTGACGCTCGGGATCGCGCGCCGGGGGCGTGCGCGGCCGACGCCGGTGGTGTTGAATCCGCTGGAGGATGCGGTCGAGGCGATCCGGGTGCGGGCCTCCAACGGCCGAAACACACGCTGCGACTGTGCGTCGAGCAGACGTTCATCGCCTATGGATTCGTCGTCCCACGGCGGCGGCCCTTGTCGGCACAGGTGATCATCTCGGACTCCTACCGACGATCGAGGTCGGGATTACCGCGGATGCCCACGGCAGACGTCCGCTTCCACCCCGGACCTCTGCCGGACTTCTGCGTCATCGACGGTGACCGGGCGGCCGTGCAGCTGCTGGTGCACGGATGCCATCGGGAGGGCTGGACCACCGATGTGGTTCATCTGGAGATGCTTGACCGGTTGTTCGTGTCACTCTGGGAGGAGTCGGTGCCTGCTGAGAGGATCGAGCGGTGAATGGTCCGGGTCGGGGATACACCGCGCACGACGTGGCCAGGTGGATCGCCGAGCCGCCGAAGCGGTCCGGTCGTGGCCCGTTCCAGCGCGACCACGCACGCGTGGTGCATTCGGCCGCACTGCGCAGGCTGGCCGCGAAGACGCAGGTGGTGGGGCCGGAGACCGACGACTTCGTGCGCAACCGGCTCACGCACACCCTCGAGGTGGCCCAGATCGGGCGCGAGCTCGCCCGTGCGCTGGGTTGCGATCCGGATCTGGTGGAGACCGCGTGCCTGGCCCACGATCTGGGGCACCCGCCGTTCGGGCACAACGGGGAGCGGGCGCTCGACGAGGTGACCGCACACATCGGCGGATTCGAGGGCAACGCCCAGACCCTGCGCATCCTGACCCGGCTGGAGCCGAAGACGCTGGAGCCGAAGACGTTGGGGTCCGACGGTCCGGACCAGCGCAGTGCCGGCCTCAACCTCACCCGGGCGGCGCTGGACGCCGCGACGAAGTATCCGTGGCCCCGTCCGGAGTCGGCCGGTCCGCACGGCGTGCACGCCGACGGGTCTCCGCGGCGGCTCCGCAAGTTCGGCGTCTACCCCGATGACGCCGAGGTGTTCGGCTGGATGCGGGATCACGCTCCGCCCCTTCGCACCTCCATCGAGGCACAGGTGATGGATCTCGCCGACGACATCGCCTACTCCGTTCATGACGTCGAGGACGGCATCGCGGCCGGCCGGATCGAGCTGACCCGGTTGCGCGACGCGACCGAGCGCAAGGCGGTCGTCGCCGCCGTGCTCGACTGGTACCTGCCGCAGAGCTCCGAGGACGAGCTGGAGGCCGCCCTCGGCCGACTGCAGCGTTGTGAGGGCTGGCCAGAGTCGGCGTACGACGGATCCCGTCGAGCTCAGGCCGCGCTGAAGAACCTCACCAGCCGGCTGATCGGGCAGTTCTGCCAGTCCGTGGAGGACGCCACTCATCGGCGGCACGGCGCCGGCCCGTTGGTGCGGTACGCCGCGGACCTGGAGGTTCCGCAGCAGACTCGGGCCGAGATCGCCGTGCTCAAGGGCATCGCGGCGCACTACATCATGCGCGCGGACGACCGGGTGGATGTCCTGCGGGAGCAGCGGGAGGTGGTGGCCGATCTGGTGCGGTCATTCGTCCAGACCCCGGAGCGGCTCGAGCCGGCGTTCCGCGGCGACTACGGGTCCGCGGCGACCGACGGCGAGCGCTTGCGGGTGGTCGTTGACCAGGTTGCGTCGCTCACCGACGCATCTGCGTTAGCCTGGCACCGCGATTTCATCGGCTGATTTCCAGAGGAGGCCACGTGCCCGGCCGGCAGTTCGTGATCGTCGGGGGGAGTCTGGCGGGGGTGAAGGCGGCGGAGACGCTGCGGATCGAGGGGTTCGACGGTTCGATCGTGATCGTGGACGCCGATCACGAACCGCCGTACGAGCGGCCGCCGCTTTCCAAGAACGCGTTGCTCGGCGACGACGACTGGTCGGTCGCCGTGCTGCACGACGAGAAGTGGTACGCCGACCACGACATCGATCTGCGCCTCGGCCGGCGCGCCACCGCGATCGACCTCGACGGTCACACCGTCTCGATCGACGGCGACCGCGATCCGCTGCGGTTCGACCGGCTCCTGATCTCGACCGGTGCCGACCCGCGGAGACTCGACGTACCCGGTGCGGACGCCGACGGGGTCCGGTATCTGCGGACCATGGACGACGCACGGCTCCTGCAGGCCCGGCTGGCCGAACGGCCGCGGGTGGCCGTGATCGGTGCCGGCTGGATCGGCCTCGAGGTGGCCGCGGCGGCCCGTACCGCGGGCGCGCAGGTGACCGTCGTGGAGGCGCGGTCGGCCCCTCTGCTGGACGCGCTCGGCGCTACCGTGGCCGACGTCTTCACCCAGCTCCATCGCGATCACGATGTGACGTTCCGGTTCGGCGAGGGAGTCGACGAGATCCTGACCGTGGGGGGACACGTGCGCGGGGTCCGTACCTCCACCGGGGCGCCCGTTCCGGCCGACCTGGTCGTGGTGGGCATCGGCGTGGCCCCCAACACCGGGCTCGCGGAGGCCGCGGGTCTCGAGGTCGCGAACGGCGTCCTGGTCGACGAGCGCCTGCAGACCTCGCACCCGGACGTGTTCGCGACCGGTGATGTCGCGAACTGGCTCAGCCCGGTGCTCGGGTACCGGCTGCGGGTCGAGCACTGGGCGAACGCCCACGACGGCGGGGAGGCCGCCGGACGCTCGATGCTGGGCAAGACGCTCGGCAAGGAGGGGACCGGCTATGACGTGCTGCCGTTCTTCTGGACCGATCAATACGACGCCGGGATCGAGTACGCCGGTCACGTGCCGAGAGATGCCGATCCGGACGTGGTGACGCGGGGAGACCTGTCCGGTCGGGAGTTCATGGCGTTCTGGCTGTCGGAGAACCGGCTCCTGGCCGGTATGCACATGAACGTGTGGGACACCATGGACGCCGTACAAGACGTGATCCGCTCGAAGCGGCCGGTCGATCCGGCAAAGCTGGCCGACCCCGACGTACCGCTCGACCAGGTGTACGCCTGAGCCAGCCACTACACTCGCGGCGTGGCAGGACGGATCCGCGAGGACGACATCGCGTTGGTGCGGGAGCGGGCCCGGATCGACGAGGTGGTCTCGGGGTACGTCACGTTGCGCAACGCCGGCGGCGGCTCGCTGAAGGGCCTCTGCCCGTTCCACGACGAGAAGACGCCGTCCTTCCACGTCACCCCGAGCCGGGGGCTCTACCACTGCTTCGGCTGCCAGGCCGGCGGCGATGTGCTCTCGTTCCTGCAGCAGGTCGAGGGGCTCTCGTTCACCGACGCGATCGAGCGGCTGGCGGACCGGTACGGCGTACAGCTGCGCTATGTGGAGCCGGATGGATCGAGCGGGGCGCGGCCGCGGCGCGACGCCGGTCAGCGGTCCCGGCTGCTCGAAGCCCACCGTGCCGCCGCGGAGTTCTACGTCGGGCAGCTGTTCGACCTGCCGGAGGCGCTCGACGGTCGCCGGTTCCTCGACGAACGCGGCTTCGACAAGGCGGCCGCCGAGACGTTCGGCGTCGGCTTCTCCCCGAGGTCAGGTGAGGCGCTGCTGAAACACCTGCGACAGAAGGGATTGCGGGACGAGGAGCTGGTGGCCGCCGGGCTGGTCGCGACGTCCGGCCGTGGGCCGTACGACCGGTTCCGCGGGAGGCTGATGTGGCCGATCCGGGACGTGAGCGGCGACGTCGTGGGGTTCGGGGCGCGTCGGCTGTTCGACGACGACCGGATCGAGGCGAAGTACCTCAACACCCCCGAGACGCCGATCTACAAGAAGGGTCACGTGCTCTACGGCGTCGACCTGGCCCGTCGCGAGATCGCCCGCCGTTCTCAGGCCGTGGTGGTCGAGGGCTACACCGACGTCATGGCGTGTCACCTGTCCGGCGTTCAGACCGCGATCGCGACCTGCGGTACGGCGTTCGGGGAGGATCACGCCCGGGTGCTCCGTCGCCTGCTGCTCGATCACGAGCAGTTCCGGGGCGAGGTGATCTTCACCTTCGACGGCGACGAGGCGGGCCAGCGGGCCGCGTTGCGGGCGTTCCAGGGCGACCAGCAGTTCGTGGCGCAGACCTACGTGGCGGTCGAGCCGGACGGGCTCGATCCGTGCGACCTGCGGCTCTCCCAGGGCGAGGCCGCGGTCCGCGAGCTGATCGCCCGGCGGGTTCCGCTCTACCGGTTCGTGCTGCGCAACGTGCTCGACCGCTACGACCTGGACCGCGCGGACGGCCGGATCGACGCGATGCGCGAGGCCGCCGGGCTGGTGTCGAGCGTGCGGGACCGGTCGAAGGTCGACGCGTTCGCCCGGGAGCTGGCCGGGTTGGTCGGCCTGGACGTCGACGAGGTCCGCACGGAGGTCCGCCGTGCGGCCCACCGGGGGCCCGACTCACGGCCGGCAGGCGGGCGTGCGGCCGGCGGTGGTGGTCGCCGTACCCCCGTAGCCCCTGATCCGACGCAGCAGAGCCTGCCCGGCGTCGAGGTCCCGCACGCCCGCGATCCCCGGTTCGCCGACGAACGCGAGTGCCTGAAGCTGGTCGTCCAGCGGCCGGCCCTGGCCGTCGGCGCGTTCGACGAGCTGGACGACGACGACTTCACCCAGCCGGTCTACGCCGCCGTGCGCCGGGCCGTCGCGGCCGCGGGAGGGCCGGCCCAGGACATGGCCGAGTCCTGGATGTCCGAGGTGCTGGCCGGTGCCGAGGACGAGTCGGCGCGTTCGACCATCACCGCGCTGGCCGTCGAGCCGCTGCGGTTCTCCGGCGAGCCGACCCGGCAGCTCGCGGCGGCGCTGCACGCCCGGGTCCGGGAGCTGACCGCACTGCGGCGGATCGCGCAGGTCAAGTCGCGACTGCAGCGGATGAACCCGGTCGAGGAGGTCACCGAGTACAACCGGATGTTCGGGGAGCTGGTGGCGCTGGAGCAGCATCGTCGTACCCTCCGCGAGCAGGCGATCGGCGGCGGGCTCTCCTAGGATCGGGACATGTCCGTCTTCCGCCGCCGTACCCTCCCCGCGGACGTCGCCTCGTCCCTGCCTCTGGAGCCCGGCGAGTCCGTCCGGGCCGCGGCCGTGGACACCGAGGGCCGGTGGTACGCCGGCACCACCCGGGCACTCCTGATCCCCGCCGACGGGGCGTACCGCCGGCTGCCATGGGAGGGGATCGAGCGCGCCGAATGGGACGGCGACCTCGAGCGCCTGGTCGTGGTCGAGACGGCCGACCTGGGTGAGGTTCAGCCGGTACACAGGCTCGGCCTGCAGGACCCGACCCGGTTCCTGCAGTTCGTCCGGGAGCGGGTCACGGCGTCGGTGGTGGTGCGCTATTTCCAGCCGGTCGAGGGTGGCCGCGGCATCACGGTCGTCGCCCGCCGTCCTCCGCACACGGACACCGAGCTGTCGTGGTCGTTCGTCATCGACCCCGGGCTCGACGCCGACTCGCCGGCCGTCCGGGACGCCGCCGAGCGTGGCCTGGCCGAGGCCCGGTCCCAGGTCGGCGCCTAGTATGGTTGCTGGCTGCCGGGCGCTGGGTTCGGATTTGCGGCGCGGGCTTGCTAACCTGTGCAGGCTGTCCGCACGGATGTCCGCTGCGACGGCACCACCATCCCGCGTAGCTCAATCGGCAGAGCGTTCGGCTGTTAACCGAAGGGTTACTGGTTCGAGTCCAGTCGCGGGAGCACGACGACCTTGGATCGCAGATTGACTCGCCACGTATTCGTGGGCTCCGGGATCGCGGCGCCGGGAAGTGGCTGCACGGTGTGGACGGATGCGATCGGAGGGGAGCAGGTCCTCGAGCTGGTCGACAGGGGCGCCGTACCGTCCGAGGACGGGGTGGTGGTCGCCGACGCGGGCGGCTCGGTGCTGTTCCTGGGACCGGATGAGACTCCGGGCGCGACGGCGGCCGCGGAGTTGTGGGTGCAGCCCCCGCACGGGGAGCGTCAGCGGGTGACCGGCCGGGACCCGGCGGTCCTCGCGGTCGAGGCGGTGGGGCTCGCCGAGGCGGCCGTTCCGGCGGTGGAGAAGGGCCGCCCGAACGGGGTGGCGACGCTCGACACCACCGGGAAGGTCCCGGAGTCACAGCTGCCGGAGATGCTCACCGACCCTCGGCAGCCGGTGATCTCGCTCGACGAGCTGACCTTCCCGCTCTACGTTCCGCACCGCGGCGGCGCCAACATCGCGCCGGAGAACACCATCGACGCGTTGCGTGGTGCGGTGGAGCTCGGCTTCAAGCTCGTCGAGGTGGACTGTTCTCGGCTCCGCGACGGCGGCCTGATGGTGATGCACGACGCGACCGCGGACCGTACCTCCAACCTGCACGGCGCGCCGCACGAGTTGTTGACCGCGGCGGTCCTGCGCGGCCGGATCGACGCGAGCACCTGGTTCGCCGCCGGCTGGCCGTCCGACCTGTGGATCCCGGCGCTCTCGGACGTCCTGCGCGAGGTCGGCAACCACATCTGCCTGCTCATCGAGGCGAAGAATCCGGGCAGCGGGCGAGCCGCGGCCGAGCTGGTGACCCGTTCCGAGCTCGGGCACAGCGTGATCATGGCGTCCTTCATCCGCTCGGAGCTGGACGGTGCGCTGGAGGCGGGCTTGCCCGCGGGTCTGGTTCACGAGAGCGGGGATCTGGATCACGCCCGGCTACGTGCCGACGGCGTCGACTATCTCGTCGTACGTCCCACGGCGGCCGAAGCCACCCTGGTCTCGGCCCTGGAGGCCGGGCTCGTGGTGTTCGTCTACGACCTCGATCGCAGGTACGTGCACGACCTGCTCGTAGAGCTCGGTGTGCACGGCTTCATCACCGACGACCCGATGTACCTGTCGCGACGGCTTGCTCCGCTGACCGTCGACCCTTACGTCTCGCAGACCTTCTGGCACGGCTGCCTTCCCGCACCGAACGGCGACCGCGGATACTTCGCTCACCCCGACTGGTGGGGTTATCCCGCACGGCCGGATGGTCCCGTCCCGTCCGGCTATCGGGGCGCGCTGCAGGGATGGGCCTGCCCGGTGACCTCCGACGGCGCGGGCGCATCGCCGTACTCCATCGGGTTCGACGTCGTCATCGACGAGGTGGCCGGCGAGATGGCCGGCGCGGACGCGTCGATCTTTTTCGGGGCACCCGACGACCGGCCGTTTCCCGGCGACCGAGACACGCCGGAACCGCAGGGTTACCGGGCGCTGCTGCGCGCGGACGGCGGGCTGGAGGTCCACCGCGTCGATGCCGGGCGGACGACGCTGCTGGTGTCCACGCGTACGCCTGCGCTCGCGCTCGGGGAGACCGTCGCGCGGATCGAGATCACCGTCACCACGGAGGACGTCACCGTGGCCCGCACGGACACCGACTCGCCCCACCGGATCGCCGCGTCGGACGCCACGCACCGCGGTGGGTACATCCATCTCGGCTGTCAGGGTGCCGCCGTGCGTTTCCGCAACGTCACCGTCACACGTTGAAGGCTCGCTCGGTTGACTGTGTCCGGGGCAGCGGGGAGCGGCCGGCGTACCCGGTCCCAGCGGCCGGCGGCGTACCAGGCGTCTGCCGCTGGTTCTGATAAGAATGTCGGGTACGGTGCGCGGGGCGGTAGCTCAGCAGGTTAGAGCAGGGGACTCATAATCCCTTGGTCGCGGGTTCGAGTCCCGCCCGCCCCACCGCTTGCCACGCCACCGCCACGAGCATTCACCGACAGCGAGCATTCACCGACCGCGAGACGATTGACGACTGCCTGTTTGCATTGCGCACGAAACGTTGCTGTAATGGGCGCCCCAGCGGGATGTAGCCGTTTCTCCCGCTTGCATCGCTCCCTGCGAGCCGGCATACCCAACCGGTCATGCGTTCGCCCGCAGTAGTCGGCGAGGCAATAGTCCGATGGACCGTGCCTAAGTGCCGCAAGGAGCTGCTGTGCCCACGACGTCAGTCGCGCTCTCGCCGTATTCGCACGGGCGGCTTTCGCTGCCTAATCGCATTGCCTTCCTCGCGACCGTCAACAACTTGGGGCGCAACCGCGCGATCACACCCGAACTGGTCGCCTTCTACGAGGAGCGCGCTCGCGGCGGTGCCGGGTTGGTGATCACCGAAGGCCTATCCGTCCACCCCACATCGGTGCCCAACGGTACGGTTCCACTCGCCTTCGACAAGGAGCTTGTGCCCGGGTTTGCTCGCCTCGCTGACGCCGTACACGCGAACGATCGTCCGATCGTCGGCCAGCTGTGGCATGTCGGCCGGCAGGCGCTGTGGAACCCGGGAATGCAGCCGTGGTCTCCCTCTCCGGGGCGTGACCCCTACAGCGGATCGACTCCGCACGCGATGACCGATGCGGAGGTTCTCGAGGTAATGGACGGCTTCGCGCAGTCGGCTCGAAATCTGGCCGACGCCGGCTTCGACGGCGTCGAGATTCATGGCGCCCACGGCTATCTCGTGACCCAGTTTCTCTCGCCTTCGAGCAACCAGCGCCAGGACAGATGGGGTGGGAGCACGACTGATCGTTCGCGTTTCGTCGTCGAGATCATCAACGCGATTCGCGAGCGCTGTCCGGACGATTTCGTCGTCGGTCTCAAGCTCACGGCCCACGAGTACGTAGACGGCGGTATCGACCTAGAGGAAGCCCAGGCGATCGTCAGCCGTATTGTCGAGACCGCCCCGGTCGAGTACCTGGGGGTAAGCCAGGCGAACTTCAGCCCCAGTCTCGAGTACCACGTCCCGGACCTCAGCTTCGACGACGTGCCGTTCGCGCACCTGGCCGCCGGAGTGCGGGAAGTCGCGGCCGGCACTCCGGTCATGGCCATGGCCAAGGTGCCCGACGTCGAGACTGGGTCGGACCTCATTGAGCGGGGGGTCGCCGACCTCGTCGGCATGTCTCGTGCCTGGCTCTCCGATCCACATCTGGTGCGGCGCGTGGAGCGAGGGGAGACACCCCGTCCGTGTACGTACTGCAACACATGCTGGCACTACATCCATACCGGTCGGCCGGTGACGTGCATCTACGCTCCTGAGACCGGCCGCGAGCTGGAAGCCCGCGACGAGGAAGCAAGCCCTGCTGCGTCAGAAGGCCGACGCGTCCGCGTCATCGGAGCGGGATTGGCCGGCCTCGAGACCGCACGTGTCGCGAGTCGGCGCGGTTACGAGGTCGACGTCTATGAGGAATCGAGCCAGGCGGGTGGCCGCCTGGCTCGGGAGGCCGACATCCCCGGTCGGGAGCGGATGGGCCTGGCGACCCAGTGGTTGCAGAAGGCGGCCGTCCGAGAAGGCGCCCGAGTCCATCTGGGTGAGCAGGTAGACGCAGAGGTGATCCGCGAGTGGAACGCCGACGACCACGTCGTGGTGGCGGTCGGCGCGCAACCGGTCGTAGACGACCTGGACGGAGCCGCCGCATATTCGCTGGCGGACGCGTGGGAGACACGAGCCGAGCTCGGCGGTCCCGTCGTCATCGTCGACGAGATGGAGGACGATCCGACGTACGCGGTGGCGATCTCGCTCGCGAACGATGGGCATGAGGTTGCGGTTGTCACCCGGCGCGACGCAGTGGCGCGCAACGTCGCCTATGTCAGTCGGATAGGGGTTCTGCGCCGCCTGGACGAGGCCGGAGTCGTCCTCCATACCCAACTTCTCCCCGTCCGGGTCGACGACGGGGTGCTGGTCGCCAGGCATGTCTTCTCCGGCAAGGAGCGACGGCTTGGACCGGTGAAGACGATCGTGCGGGCCGGACCACTCGCGGCCGCGAGGTCGCCCGTTCCTCCAGGTGTCGACGCTGTGGTGGTCGGAGACGCGTCAGCCCCGCGGCCATATGAGGCGGTCTTCCGGGAAGCGCACACCGTCGCGGCCCATCTCGATCGGATCCAGCCTTAGACGGGAGAACCTCACGTGGCCAGTTCAGCGGATGAGACCAGGTCGCTCATCGAAACCGTTCGAGAGTTCGTCAAGCAGGAGGTTCTGCCCGTTGCGAATGCGCTCGAGCATGAAGACGAGTACCCGCAAGAGATACTCGACAAGATGGCCGAGCTCGGATTCTTCGGGCTCACGATTCCGGTGGAGTACGGCGGCGTCGGGCTGTCCAAGGTGGCGTACGCATCGGTGGTCGAAGAGCTGTGTACGGGGTGGATGAGTCTCGCCGGCGCGATCAACAGCCATCTCATCGTCGGCGAGATCCTCTACCGGTTCGGCACGGAGGAACAGCGCAAGCAATTCCTGCCTTCTATGGCGGCGGGGGAGGTCCGCGGTGCACTCGGGCTCTCGGAGGCGGAGGCGGGAAGCGATGTCGCCTCCCTGCGGACACGAGCCGTGCGGTCGAACGACGGCTATGCACTGACCGGAAGCAAGCTCTGGGTCACCAACGGGCGCCGCTGTCGGGTACTGCTCGTCGCGGCCAAGACGGACCCGCAGGCCGAGCCGGCCCACAAGGGCATCAGCCTGTTCGTCGCCCTACCGGGAGCCGGTTACAGCGTGGCTCGGGATCACGAGAAGCTCGGTTACAAGGGCGTCGAGACGTCCGAAGTGGTCCTTGACTCCCATTACGTCGACGCGGGGGCGCTGGTGGGGGGTGAGGAGGGCGCCGGGTTCGCGCAGGTGATGGCCGGGCTGGAGTTGGGTCGTCTGAACGTCGCCGCACGTGCCGTGGGCGTTGCGCGGGCGGCGTACGAAGCGGCATTCGAGTACGCACAGGAGCGCGAGACGTTCGGTAAACCGATCGCGCAACACCAGACGATTCAGAACATGCTGGCGGACATGGCCATCAACCTCAAGGCCGCGAGGCTTCTGACGCGAGATGCGGCCGAGGCATTGGATCGCGGTGAGCGCGCGGATCTCGAAGCCGGTATGGCGAAACTCTTTGCGTCCGAGACTGCGGCCGAAAACTCCTTGTCTGCCATGCGGATTCACGGCGGCTTTGGATTCACCAAGGACTTTCCGGTGGAACGTTATTACCGCGATGCGCCGCTCATGCTCATCGGTGAAGGGACGAACGAGATTCAGCGCTTGGTCGTCGCCAGCAAGTTGTTGAAGGGACAGCAGCCGTGAACGACCGTCTCGTGCAGCAGTACGGACGATGTTACGAGGACTTCGAAGTCGGGACGGTGTACGAGCATCGCCCCGGGCGCACGATCACGCCCTATGACAACATGTCGTTTTCGTTGATGACGCAGAATCAGCATCCAGCCCATATCGACCACTTCTACGGCTCCCAAACGCGGTTCGGTGAGCCGCTGGTCGTCGGATTGCTTGTTCTTTCGATCTCGGTTGGGCAATCTGTCGCAGACATCAGCGGCAAGGCGGTCGCCAACCTGGGATACGACGATGTCCGTCATCTGGCTCCTACCTTCCACGGAGACACGATCTACTCCGAGACGGAGGTTCTGGACAAGCGCCTGAGTCGCAAAACCCCCACGACCGGTGTCGTCCATGTACGGACTCTCGCGAGGAACCAGCGTTCGTCACCCGTACTCAGCTTCGAGCGGCATCTGCTCGTTCCGGTGCTGGAAGGGGAGGAAGATTGACCACGTCCTCGTCCGTGGACCTCAGCGGGCTCCGCATTCTTGCCGTCACGCAATATGGTGCCGGACCCTACGCTATGCAGCATCTTGCGGACCTCGGTGCCGACGTCATCAAGATCGAGTCGCCCGACGGTGGCGACTACGCTCGCTCGTTGCCTCCGTACACCAACGAAGACGGCAGTGACAGTCTCTTCTTCCAGGCTCTCAACCGCGGCGTTCGAAGCGTCACGTTGGATCTCGGGTGTGCCGAAGGGCAGAGGGTCCTGCACGCGCTCGCGTCTCGCACAGATGCGGTGTTCGTGAATCTGCGTGCTGACGTAGGGAAACGTCTGGGACTGGACTACGACGCACTGCGGGAGGCGAATCCGCGGATAGTCTCCTGCTGGCTGACCGGATACGGTCGGCGAGGTTCCCGATCGGACGCCGCCGGCTTCGACTACATGGTGCAAGCGGAGTCGGGAATCATGAGCTTGTCCGGTGACCCGGATCGTTTGCCCGCAAAAGCCGGAGTGTCGATCATCGACTTCGCCACCGGGATCGCCGGAGCGTTCGCCGTGGCGGCCGGCTTACTGACCGCTCATCGGCGAGGAACCGGTGGAGATGTGGACGTGAGCCTGCAGGACACGGCGGCGAGCCTGCTCAACTACGTGGCAACCTGGCACCTGACAGGCGGATATGTGCCAGAGCGGCTGGCCTCGTCGGCTCATCCTTCTCTCGTGCCGTCGCAGCTCTTCACGTGCTCGGACGCCCCGATCGTCGTGATGGTGAACAAGGAGAAGTTCTGGCCACGCCTTTCGGCCGCGGTCGGCCATCCGGAGTGGGAAGACCAGCCCGACAGGGCGACCTTCGACGATCGCCTGGCTCACCGCGAACAGGTCCAACGGGATCTCGAGGCCGTGTTTCGGACCGACACCGCACAGAACTGGCTTGCTCGGCTGGCCGAGTTCGGTGTACCCAGCGGTCCGGTCCGGACCGTTGCCGAAGCCTTCGCGGATCCGGAATACCTTCATCGAACCGTTTCCTACGAACATCCGGACTTCGGTGTGGTGCGCAGTCCGGGCTTCCTGGTCAATGCGGAAGAAGAACGGGCGGTGACGCCGGCCCCACCACTCGGAGCTCAGACCGAAGAAGTTCTGTCTTCCGTCGCCGGATTTTCCGCCGACGAGATCGAGTTACTACGTCGTCAGAAGGTTGTTTAGTCGTCCTCTAACAAGGAAAAGGTGTTGGACATGTCGGTGAAACGTCGGTCGCGACGTCTCCTGCATTGGGGTGTGCTAGGCGCCCTGATACTGCTGATCGCAAGCTGCGCGACAACTACTTCCGGATCGTCGGAGGACGGTGGCTCGGCGGATGGATCGGAAACGGTTCCGGAATCGTACCCGGAGCGCCCCGTCGAGCTGACCGTGGTTTATCCGGCTGGCGGCGGTATGGACGTAACGGCACGGGCGCTGGGATCCGTGGCGGAGAAAGAGTCGGGTGACGAGTTTCGGGTAATCAACCGGGATGGGGCCGGTGGGCTCGTCGGCCACACGTACCTTGCGAAGCAGGCCGGACCAGACGGATACGAGCTCGGGGTCGTCGCAGTCGACTTCCTGGTCTTCGACACTCTCCTGCGGGACAGCGAATTCAGCGATGAAGACTTCGCCCCGTTGGCTTACATCGCTTTCGACCCGATCATTCAGGTGGTTCGTGCGGACTCGGAGCTAGGCGACCTCTCTTATGAGGAGATACTCGCCCGCGGAAAGCAGAATCCGGGTGATATCCGAGTCGGCATCATGCGTGACACCACCTTCGATGTGTTCACAAGCGTCGTCGAGGGACAGAGCGGCGCCGAGTTCACGAAGGTGCCGTTCGACGGCGGGCAGCCAGGTGTCACCGCCCTCCTCGGCGGCCAGATCGATATGACGAACGCGTTCTACGCCGAGGTCGAACCGTACCTGAAGTCCGGAGAGCTGAAGGCCGTGGCGATCAGCGACACGGAGCCGTATCCGGCTCTGCCGGACGTTCCCACGGCTACCGACGTCGGTATCGACGTGCCGGAGAAGACGTTCGGAGCCGGTCGCATGATCGTGGCTCCGAACGAGATGGAGGAAGGACTGCAGAAGCATCTCGCCGACATGTTCATGGAAACGATGGAGGGCCCTGTCGCGGCCGCGGAGTTCGCGGACGTAGGAGCACCTCTCGACCCGCGGGGTCGTGAGGAGGCGGTCGAGATCTACGAGACGGCGTTCAAGGAGCTCGGCGACGCCATCGAGCAGCCCGGCGGGGAGAGCGGGTAGCGACGACGTGATCGCGCATGTACGACTGAAGGCACCTGCTGCAGCGGCCACGGCTGTGGCCGCCGCAGCAGGATTGATGCTTTCGGAGACCATACGATATCCGGCGCCGACGAACCTGTATCCGTCCGTGGTGCTAGGGGCGACTGTCGCCCTTGCGCTTCTGGTCGCGATACAGAATCTGCGCAATACCGAGACGTTCGGGCCGAGCGACCAGGGGCGTACGAGCGCCGGACTGCGTCCGGCCGCGTTTGCAGCGGTTTGGTTGTCCTATCCGCTGGTACTTATCGCCGTAGGTTTCTTGATATCGACGGTCGTGGCAATTGGCCTGAGCCTGTGGCTGCTCCGGGTCAAGCATCTGTTGGCCTACGTGGTCGCCTCTCTCCCCACGGCGGCGCTCCTGTTGGTCGGGCTGCAGGTCTTGTTCAACGTGGCCGTCCCGCAAGGATTCCTGGACCTCCTTATCACCGACTTCGTGTACTCCCTTTAGTGCAGGCGGTCACCATGCTTGAAGGCTTACAGCTCGCATTCGAGCCGGCATCACTGATCGCACTGGTGACCGGCCTTGCCCTGGGGCTCGTTTTCGGCGCGATTCCGGGCCTGACCGCCACGCTTGGCGTCGCTTTACTGGTGCCGATCACCTTCATCATGGAGCCGGCCCCAGGCATGATCATGTTGCTGGGAGTCTACGCGGGGAGTATCTACGCCGGTTCCATTACGGCCATCCTGCTCAGGATCCCGGGTACGCCTGCTTCGATCCCCACGATGTGGGATGGTTACGCGCTGACCGAACAGGGTAAACCCCGCCTCGCTCTCGGCACCGCGGCTGTGGCTTCCGGCATCGGCGGACTCTTCTCCGGCCTGGTCCTGATCTTCTTGTCACCTCTGCTCGCCGACGTCGCCTTGAAATTCGGTCCCGCCGAATACGTGGCCATCGTGCTCTTCGGCCTCCTGGTCGTCACGGCGGTGCTCGGTGGGTCAATGGTGCGGTCGGCCGCCGGCGTCTTCATCGGGCTGAGCCTCGCGCTCGTCGGTTTGGACCCGCTGGAGGGATTCGCCAGGTTGGACGGAGGTTTCTACGAGTTGGGTGGCGGGCTGGAGGTCGTACCCGTCCTGCTGGGGATCTTCTGTCTGACCGAGGCAATCCGGATGGCGGCCAAGGCCAAGGACGACTCGCCTGCCACAGGGACGGCTCAATTGGACGAGGGGCGGCGAACGCCCACCGCGAAGGAACTACTGAAGAACAAATGGAACTTTGCTCGTTCCTCCCTCATCGGCACGGGGCTCGGCATCATTCCGGCGGTCGGACCGGAGACCACCCCGTTCGTCAGCTACGCTGCTGCGAAGCGAGCATCGAAGGAACGTGAGAAGTACGGCCGCGGTTCGATCGAGGCTCTGATATCGGCAGAGACGTCGAACAATGCCAATGTCGGTGGATCGCTTATTCCGCTGCTGACCTTGGGTATCCCGGGAAGTGCGGTCGCGGCGGTGTTCCTCGGAGCCCTGACGTTGCAAGGGCTGCGTCCCGGCCCTCTGCTCTTCGCGGAGCAACCGGCCCTGATAGGTGCGCTGTTCACCGGGTTCCTCCTCATCAACGCGCTCATGCTTGTCGGCGGCGTCCTGTTCGTGCGTCAGTTCGCCATAGTGCTGCGCCTGCCTGTTGCAGTGCTGGCGACCTTGGTGGCGCTCTTCTCCATTCTGGGCGCCTTCGCTGTCGGAAATAACGTCTTCAATATCTGGGTGATGTTCGCCGCAGGTGCGCTGGCGTTCGTCCTGCAAGTAGCACGAATCCCGATCGCGCCGGTCGTGCTCGCGCTCATCCTCGGCCCGTTGCTGGAGACGAACCTCACCAAGGCGCTGACGATCTCACGAGGTGACTGGGCGGTATTCGTGACAAGCCCATTGGCCCTGGTCTTCCTCATCCTCGGAGCTCTGTTCCTGACGTTGCCGGTCGTCAAGCGTGTCGTACGCCGCAGCTGGACAACGCCCGGACCCGAGGCGAATGCTGACCAAGACGCGACCGGCCGAGCCGACGCTCGCCAGAACGACGGAGAGGAACGTAGGGCCCCGCGCCCCTAGCCTCGGTGGGCGATGTCGGGAGATACGTTGGCGCCCGGGACGGCCTGCTCACAGTATCGGCGTGCAAGGTCCCGAACGGCGCCGATAATCGCCTTACGACCGTTGCCCCAGTAGTGACCTTCGACAACCTCGACGAATCGATCGAGATCGCGCACGAGGTCGATGCCGATCAGATGTTCCTTGACGAACGAGTCGGCCAGCGAGGTGGCGAGCGTCGTGGAGGCTTCCAAAACTCTCGACGTTCGAGATTCGATCTTCGCGATCACCGTGAGGTGTTGATACATGACGCCAGCACCCGTGCTTTGCGGAAGACGGGCATATCCGGCAACCAACACATAGGGTAGTTCTGGCATCCGAGCAAGGTAACACAGCCTCCTCCGCTCGAAAGTCCTTGCACCGGGATCTCGTGAGGGTCCGCACGCCCTGATGTGCGGAGCAGACGAGCAGTCTCGGCGGACGCGGATCGTGGCGCCGGGTCGTGCGTACCTCAACTCCCGCGCAGACCGACGGTAGTGTCTGGCCTGGTCCGCCGGTACAACACTGAGAGGGTATGCGTGGTGAGCCGACTCGACGCCCGGCAGTTGTTGGAGTTGGTGCTGGATTCCGGCTCCTTTGTGTCGTGGGATGAGCCGATTGACCCGCCGGTGGAGGCGCCTGCGTCGTATGCGGGTGAGTTGGCGCGAGCTCGGGCGGGTGCGGGGGTCGATGAGGCGGTGCTGACCGGTGAGGGCCGCGTGCGTGGGCGACGGGTCGCGTTGCTGGTGTGTGAGTACGGGTTTCTTGCGGGGTCGATCGGGGTGGCGGCCGCAGAGCGGCTGGTCCGGGCGGTGGAGCGGGCGACTGCGGAGCGGTTGCCGTTGCTGGCGGCCGCGGCGTCTGGCGGAACCCGGATGCAGGAGGGCACGGTCGCGTTCGTGCAGATGGTGAAGATTTCGGCGGCGATCGCTCGGCATAAGGCCGAAGGGCTGCCGTATCTGGTGTATCTGCGGCATCCGACGATGGGCGGGGTGTTCGCATCGTGGGGGTCGTTGGGTCATGTGACGGTGGCCGAGCCGGGTGCGTTGGTGGGCTTCCTTGGCCCCCGGGTGTATGAGGCGCTGCACGGTGGCATCTTTCCGGAGGGGGTGCAGACGGCGGAGAACCTGTACGCGCGCGGTCTGCTGGATGCGGTGGTTCCGGTCCAGGAGACGCCGGAGATCATCGACCGGGCACTGGCGGTGTTGTGCGCCGATCGGACCGGGTTGCCGCGGCTGACGCCGCCGGCGGATGAGCCCGTGGCCGAGGTGCCGGCGTGGGAATCGATCCGGCGCACCAGGCGGCCGGAACGTCCCGGCGTGCGGCGGTTGTTGCGAGGTGCCGCGTCGGACGTGCTGCCGCTGCACGGTACTGATCAGGGGGAGACCGAGGCGACGTTGTTGTTCGCGTTGGTGCGGTTCGGTGATGTGCCGTGTGTGCTTCTCGGCCAGGATCGTCGTGGTCAAACCGCGGATCGGCCGCTTGGTCCGGCGGCATTGCGGGTGGCGCGGCGCGGAATGGGGTTGGCCGCCGAGCTCGGGTTGCCTCTGGTGACCATCGTCGACACCCCGGGTGCGGCGTTGTCGCCGGAGGCGGAGGAACGCGGACTTGCCGGGGAGATCGCCCGGTGTCTGGCGGACATGGTCAGCCTGCGGACGGCGACGTTGACGTTGCTCCTCGGCCAAGGTGCCGGGGGAGCGGCGCTGGCGTTGCTGCCGGCGGATCGGGTGGTCGCCGCCCAGCACGCGTGGCTGTCTCCGCTGCCGCCGGAAGGCGCCAGTGCGATCGTGCACCGCAGCATCGACCGGGCGGCCGAGATGGCCGCCGACCAGCGGGTCCGGGCGGTCGACCTGTACCGCGACCGGATCGTGGACCGGATCGTGGCCGAGCACCCCGACGCCGCCGACGAGCCGGACGCGTTCTGCGCCCGAGTCGGGGAGGTAATCCGCTACGAGCTCACCGAGCTGCTACACAGCGACCTCGACGCCTTGCTCCACGAACGCCTCACCCGCTGGCGGACCATCGGCCACATCTGAACCGCAACGCCAGGTTGACCAACCTGGTGATGGGTGAGACCTTCCCGATCGCGGAGTGCGGCCGGTGGAGCCCTCGTTCCGGCAGATTCACCGGCGCTCAGGCGACGGAGCGGGTCGGGGTTCCCTCGTCGCGTACGAACGTGCGTCGAAACAGCAGGCCCAGGTGTTCGGCGTAGCGCTTGCGTGACCAGCGGCGGTCGACGGTCAGCCGCTCGAGCATGTCGAGCGACATGAGCGCCCACAGCATCTCCGCGGCCGACTCAACGGTCCACGGGGCGGCCAGGCGGCCCTCGTCGTCCAGCCAGGTGGCGAGCCGGCGACTGCCGAGCCGCCAGCGGTGCATGACCTCGTTCCAGATCCTGGCCGCGTCGGGGTCGGTCTCGCGCACCCGCTCCGCCGCGCGCGTGACGGCCAGGATCTTGGGGTGAGCGCGAGCCAGGTGCTGCGCCCACACGTCCAGTGCGGCGACCGAGTCGTCGGCCTCCCAGACCCGCTGTAGCGAGCTACCAAGATCTTCGACCTCCCCGACGTACCCGATCAGGGACCCCACCAGCTCCGCGCGGGAGGTGAAGTGCAGGTAGACCGCCCGCCGCGAGACGCCCGCACGTTCCGCCACGGCCGCCATGGTCAAGGACTCGAATCCCTGTTCGGCGATCAGCTCCCGTGCGGCAGCCAGCAACGCGTTCGCGGTACGGCGGCTCCGGGCGTTCTGTGGCGCGATGATCGACTTCGGCACAGCGACCTCCTGCGGGAATATATGCACATCATGTGTAGTTTTCCATTGACGTCAGTTCACACGATGTGTAGTTTAGCAGATGCACACGATGTGCAGTTTCTGAGGAGGTTGGCAATGGAAACCATCCTCGCCCGTGCCGGCGATCTCGTCGCTCCGAGTCGGGTGGGTCGCGTCGGACACGTGCTTGCGG
The DNA here is from genome assembly GCA_009377795.1 of Propionibacteriales bacterium. Classification (GTDB taxonomy): domain Bacteria; phylum Actinomycetota; class Actinomycetes; order Propionibacteriales; family Nocardioidaceae; genus WHTJ01. Next base: position 89,598 of record WHTJ01000001.1, read on the forward strand.
CGGTTGCGATCGCCGTCGTGGCGTACCTGATCACTGTTCCGCTTCTCGGCATCGAATTGGCCGTTGCAATGAACGGACAGTCGCCGATGACGATCGGACTTCTTCCCGTCGTCGTCAGCTCGCTGGTGGCCGCGCTCGCCGGCTGGGCGGCCCTTGCTGGTTTGGAACGACTGACCGCACGAGCGCGACCCATCTGGGCCGTGATCGCGGTCTTGGCGCTGCTCGTGTCTCTTGTCCCGCCGGTGTCGATGGGTGAGAGCTGGTCCGCGAGGGTTGCGTTGTCAGCGATGCACATCCTGGTGGCGGCCGTCCTTATCCCTGGCCTGCCACGTCGCGGCCCCTCCGTGTCGCGCTCTTGAAACCGCTAGGAGGAACCATGAGCGTCTTCAACGAAGCCGAACTCGCATACCTTCGTGCCAGGCCCGGGCTCGCCCGCATCGCCACGGTCGGCCGAGACGGCACTCCGCACGTGACCCCGGTGGGCTGGTCGCTCGACCCCTCGGCAGAGGTGATCGAGGTGGGCGGTATCAACCTCGCCGCCACTAAGAAGTTCCGCGACGTGGCTCGTGGCGGACGCGCAGCGATCGTCATTGACGACCTGCTGTCGACGAGTCCCTGGCGTCCCCGCGGCATCGAGATCCGCGGCCGCGCCGAGGCGGTCACCGATCCCGAACCCCGCATCCGCATCCACCCTGAGCGGATCATCAGCTGGGGGTTCGACGGTGCCGGCGCTCGCACGGTCGTACGCCGCAACGCCGCGCCCCAGTGATCGAACGGGTTGTGAACCAGAGGGGATGGACAGGATGATCAGGATCCTTGGTCTCCCCGGCAGTCTGCGCGGCGGTGCACCACTCGGGACGGCGGAGCTGGCTCCTCGAGCGGGGTCCCGTTGTCGGCGCATGGGGCTAGCCTGCAAGAACCTAGTCGCATGACCGAGGAAGGAGCACCCGGTGGCCTCTCTACTCAACCCGTACATCAGCTTCGACGGGAACGCACGGCAAGCCATGGAGTTCTACAAAAGCGTCTTCGGTGGCACGCTGGCGATGAACACATTCGGCGAGTTCGGCGCGGCTCACTCGCCGGACGACGCCGACAAGATCATGCACGGCATGCTCGAGACCGACAGCGGATTCGCGCTCATGGGCGCGGACAACCCGCCCGGCACTGAACACAAGCCCGGCAACAACATGACGGTCAGCCTGAGCGGCGACGACGACGCCGAGCTGCGCGGTTACTGGGAGAAGCTGTCCAGTGGCGGCACCGTGTCGGTGCCTCTGGAGAAGCAGATGTGGGGCGACGTGTTCGGCATGTGCGAGGACCAGTTCGGCGTCGCCTGGATGGTCAACATCAGCGAGCCGCAGTCCTGACCCTGTCCGCGTCACCTCGCCGCAGGACCCGACCCAGAGGGCCCGCGGCGGCCGCACCATCGACTGAGTAACCGGACGCGGGATACCGACCTCGTGTCGTCCTGACGGACGTCTCTGAGGCCGGGGGAATGTGCCGTACGTGCCGCGTGTTAGGGTGAGCAGTCGTCAATTCTGTGTGTATGTGCTTAACCGACACGCTCGCGGATCATAGATGCCGCGGGCGTGTTGTCTTCTTCAGGAAGTGCGGAGCGCCGCCCACGAAGACGGCCGCTGGGATCCCACACCGTGTGGGCCCTTACCGATCCTGTGAGGAGAGAAATGGCACAGGGCACAGTTAAATGGTTCAACCCGGACAAGGGGTTCGGCTTCATCGCCACTGACGATGAGAGTGCCGACGTCTTCGTCCACTACTCCGAGATTCAAAGCGACGGCTACCGCAGCCTGAACGAGAATCAGCGGGTCCAGTTCGAGGTCGTCCAAGGACCGAAGGGTCCGCAGGCCTCGGCGGTGCGCGCGATCTGATTCGATCGACCCTTTGGTCGATCCCAGTTGAGGCCCCCACTTGCGAAGTGGGGGCCTCAACGCATCTTCGAGGGCCGGGGATCGGCTGGGGTGGGCGCGAGCCGGTCCGCGAACAGCACCACCGGTACGCCGGAGCTGCCCACCGTCCGACCGCACGTGGCAGGCTGGGACGCATGACGGAACAACGAACCGACACCGGTGCGGCGGATCCGGCGTGCGCGCTGGCGCATGGTGACCGGTCGGACGACGAGCCGCGCACCGTGGTGGCCGTGTTCGCCTCGCCGGTCGCCGGCTACCTTCTGCATTTCGCCCGGGACGCCGGATTCCGTACCGTGCTGGTCGAGCCGCGACCCGACGAGCACGACCACGGCGCGCGCTCGCACGCCGACGCAGTGCTGGCCGGGTGCGACGGTGCCGAGCTGAACGAGACCGCCGACGTCGTGGTGTGCGATCATCACCGCCCCGAGCTGGGCGAGACGCTCCGTGAGGTACTCGCGACGAGGGCGCGCTGGGTCGGGGTGATGGGAAGCCCGCGACACGCCCCGCCGTACCTGAGCGCCCTGCGCAAGCTGCAGGTGCCGGAAGACGACATCGCGCGGGTGCACCGGCCGATCGGTCTGAACATCGGGTCGCGTACACCGCCCGAGATCGCGATCGCGACACTTGCCGGGCTGATCGCGGACCGGCGTGGCCGCGACGGAGGATTCGAGTTCGAGCGGACCGCGGCGTCGGTCTGATGGCCGCCGCCGGGACATCCTCCACGGTGGTGCTGGCGCGCGACGTGCCGATGCCGATGATCGGCCTCGGCACGTGGCAGGCGCGGGGGAGCGAGGCGTACGACGCGGTGCTCGCCGCGCTGGAGATCGGCTACCGGCAGGTCGACACCGCGACGATGTACGGCAACGAGGCCGACATCGGCCGGGCCATACGGGAGGGCGGCGTACCGCGCGAGGACGTTTTCGTCACCACGAAGATGCCACCCGACCGGGCCGGGGGTGGAGAGGACGACACGCTGACCCGCAGCCTCCGGCTGCTCGGCTTCGACTACGTCGACCTGTGGCTGGTGCATTGGCCACCCGGTGGCCGGGCCCGTGCGGACACCTGGGAGAGGTTTCTGGCGGCTCGTGAGCGGGGACTGACGCGGGCGGTCGGGGTGAGCAACTACTCCCTGGACCAGATCGACGAGTTGGTGTCCGTGACCGGCGAGGCGCCGGCCGTGAACCAGATCAAGTGGGGGCCGAGCCTGTACGACGCCGGTGTGCTGGAGGCGCATCGCGAGCGCGGCGTCGCCGTGGAGGGGTACAGCCCGTTCCGGAGCGCGCCGACGCGTTCGCCGGTGCTGTCCGAGGTGGCCGACGCGCACGGGGTCACACCGCGGCAGGTCGTACTGCGCTGGCACCTCGAGCACGACGTGGTGGCGATCCCCAAGTCGGCCAGGCGGGAGCGGATCGCGGAGAACTTCGACATCTTCGGGTTCGCCCTCACCGACGAGGAGAGGTCGCGGATCGACGCCCTGGCGGGACGCTAGGGGCCTGGGCGCCGGTCGCGGGGCCGGGTCGTGCTCAGCCCTGGTCGCGCAGCAGGTGGCGCAGGGCCAGGATCGCGACGTCCACGTGGACCAGCACCGTGAGGACCGCGAGGCCGACCAGCGGTAGCTGGGCGACGGCGATCACGGCGAAGCCGAGCAGCCGTACGTCCCGGCTCATGACGCCGCGCGGGTGCTCCGGCATGACGGCGTGGGCGTACGGCACGAGGAGTACGGCGGCCGCCCCCCAGAATCCCCAGGTCCACGCGGCCTCGGTCATCCCGGCGGCGACGACCAGCCCCAGCACGATCGCGAGGTCGGCGTACCGGTCCAGCATGGTGTCGAGGCGGGCGCCGCGCTGCGAGGTACGGAGCGCCGCGCGGGCCAGCTCGCCGTCCACGCAGTCGAGGGTCGACCCGAGCTGGACGAGTACGCCGCCCAGGACAAGCCCGGCGACTGTGCCGGTGGCGATCAGTCCGGCGGCCGCGAGGGTGACGACGAATGCCAGGATGCTTACCGCGGTCGGCGAGATTCCGATCGGCAGCAGCGCCCGGGAGAGGATCCCGGAGAACGGCCGGATCAGTCGCCGGGCCACCAGTCCGTCGGTGGGCTTGCGGTTGTGCCGGCGTACCAGCTCGCTTCCGGCCGACCGGGCCTCGGCCGGCGAGTCGATGCGGGCGACGACCCCGGGCATGGTCATCGGCACGCAGTCGTCGAGCGGAGCGAGCCGGCCGGGTTCGGAGGAGTCGAGCCGGGAGCCGATCGCGGAGACGGGAACCACCCCGATCTCCGCGTTCTCGGCGCGTACGGCCTCGGACCCGGGTGCGAGCAACGCACGCACCGACTCCGGGTCGGTGGCCAGCCCGCGGACCGCGAGCAGCACCCTGGTCCGTCCGCGCGCCGCGAGCCGTCCGGCCGCACCCGCCGCCTCCGTGACATCGACGATCTCCACGTCGAACACACCCGCGCCGGCGAGCGTACGGCGCCACCGCTCATCGAGCGACAGTCCGCCGATCTGCCGTCCGCCCGCCGCCTCCGCGCCCACCACGAGTGCTCCGAACTCGCTCGATCCCATCACCACCCGCTCTCACCGGTCGAGAATGTCTCCATCCTCCATGCCCGGGACCATGGCCGTCCGCTTGACGGTGCGTAGATTCGGCGGTGGCCTCGGCATGGCGCAGGCCCGGCAGCCTCCTGCCGGGGCCGCCGAGGAAATCGTAAGGGACGCGGTCACGCGGCACGGAGGCGTGGCCGCACAGTCCGCTGCGAAACTCATCGCGGCCGCCTGCACAGACGGTCAGGTCGACCAGCGTCGGCGGCGGCTCTAGGCTGATGTTGTCAGCCATGCCAGGGAGATCGCCATGACTACCGAGAAACGATGGACGATCGACGTCGTCATCAGTGAGCACGAGCGGCAGACTCGCGCGCAGGCGCGGGTCGAGGGAAAGGCCGGGACCGAGCACGTCGGCGTCGGCGAGGCCCGGCGCAACCCGCAGGACCGCGACATACCCGAGATCGGGGACGAGCTCGCGGTCTCGCGTGCGCTGTCGGATCTGGCCCACCGGCTCCTGGACGCCGCCGCCAGGGACATCGAGAACGTCACCCACGAGCCGTCGCGCCTCGAGGCCTGAGGCAGCGGGCTCCATGCGCGAACCGAGATTTCTCAGCGACCTCGATCAGGCTCCGTACAACTCGCAGCGGTCACCGCTCGTGGCGTCCGGTGGGGCGGTGGCGACCAGCCAGCCGCTCGCGGCCGCGGCGGGGCTCCGCATTCTGATGGACGGAGGCAACGCGGTGGACGCGGCGCTCGCGGCGGCCATCTGCCTCACGGTCGTCGAGCCGACGTCCAACGGCATCGGTGGCGATCTGTTCTGCCAGGTGTGGGACGGAAATCGGCTGGTCGGGCTGAACGGCTCCGGCCGGTCACCGGCGGCACTCGACCATGCCGAGCTGCTCCGGCGGGGCCACGACCAGATGCCGCCGCTCGGCTGGCTGCCGGTCACGGTTCCCGGCGCTCCCCGGGCATGGGCCGACCTGCATGCGAGGTTCGGCCGGCGGGAGTTCGGCGATCTCTTCCAGCCCGCGATCCGCTATGCGACCGACGGCGTACCGATCTCGCCGATCATCGCCGCGGCATGGTCGACGGCGTTCCAGACGTTCGCCGCCCAGCCGGACGAGCTGTTCCGTCCGTGGCTGGAGACGTTCGCGCCGTCCGGCCGGGCGCCGCGTGCCGGCGAGCTGTGGAGGAGTCCCGGCCACGCGCGAACCCTCCGGGAGATCGCCGAGACCGGGGCGGACGGCTTCTACAGCGGGCGCACCGCCGACGAGGTCGTGAGCTTCGCCCGCCGGTCGGGTGGGATGCTCACCGAGGACGACCTCGGGCGGCATGCGAGCGAGTGGGTCGAACCGCTCCGGGTGGGTTATCGGGGGTACGACGTATGGGAGCTGCCGCCGAACGGTCAGGGACTCGCCGTACTGATCGCCCTCGGCATCCTGGACGGGTTGGAGCTCGGCAAGGACCGAGACGACCCGCGGGAGCAGCACCTGCAGATCGACGCGGTGAAGCTCGCCTTGGCCGACGCGAGGCGGTATGTCACCGATCCCGAGCATGAGCCGGTTCCGGTCGACGCACTGCTCGACCCCGCCCACGCCGCCTCTCGGCGGGCGGTCATCGGCGAGCGGGCGGTGGAGCCGGAACCCGGAACGGTCGGTCGCGGCGGGACGGTGTACCTCTCCGCCGCGGACGCCGACGGCATGATGGTGAGCCTCATCCAGTCGAACTTCCAAGGCTTCGGATCGGGCGTCGTCGTACCCGCGACCGGCATCGCGCTGCAGAACCGGGGAGTGGGCTTCGTGATCGACGACGGCCACCCCAACCGGCTCGCTCCCAGGAAGCGGCCGTTCCACACCATCATCCCGGGCTTCCTGACCCGCGGCGGAGAGGGGGTCGGGCCGTTCGGCGTGATGGGCGGGCACATGCAGGCCCAGGGGCATGTCCAGTTCCTGACGAACACCATCGACCACGGCCTTCACCCGCAGGCCGCGCTGGACGCACCACGATGGCGGTGGATCGAGGGACGGCGGGTCGCGCTCGAGGACGGTCCGCTCGCCGCGGATCTGGCGGAGGATCTGGCGCGGCGCGGCCACGAGCCGTACATCGAGCCGGCCTCGACCCCGAACGGCGTGTTCGGCCGCGGCCAGGCGATCTGGCGGGACGCCTCGTCCGGGACGTACGTCGCGGGCAGTGACAAACGCGCCGACGGATGCGCGATCGGGTACTGAGCCGCGGCCCTTCTTCGCGCCGAGATTGCATTTCTGGCCGTCCGCCGTCGGTTCGCGCTGACCGGCGATCGCGTATCGTCACCGTGCAGTGCGCGAACCCGCCGGTCTGACCTTGAGGATGGTGTGATGAGCGAGCGAATCGGCTTCGTGGGAATGGGCACGATGGGCTCCGGCATGGCGGCCAACCTGGCCGCGGCGGGCCACCAGGTCCTGGTGTGGAACCGGACCCGGGCGAAGGCCGAGGCGGTCCAGGGTGTCGAGGTCGCCGACGACCTCCGCCAGGTCTCCGCGGAGTGCGACGTGGTGATGATCTGCGTCGCCGACACACCGGATGTACGGCGGGTACTCACCGGTGACAGGGGACTGCTCGAAGGCCTCCGGAGCGGATCACTTGTCGTCGACCACTCGACCATCAGCCCGGCCGTCACCCGCGAGCTGGCCGACCTCGTCGCCGGCGACGGCGCCGCCTGGCTGGACGCCCCGGTGTCCGGCGGGTCCGAGGGCGCGCAGCGCGGGACCCTCTCGGTCATGGTCGGCGGCGATGCGGAGCAGCTCTCCCGCGCCCGTCCGTACATCGAGGCCTTCGCCGCGACGATCACCCATGTGGGTCCGGTCGGCGCGGGCCAGACCGCCAAACTGGTCAACCAGATCCTGGTCGTCGTCACCCAGCTCGGTGTCTCGGAGGCGCTGCTCCTCGCCGAGGCGGCCGGCCTCGATCTTTCGAGCACGCTCGCCGCCGTCGAAGGCGGGGCCGGCGGTTCGTGGATGCTGTCCAACCGCGGACCGCAGATGATCGGCAGGGACTGGCGGCCGGGCTTCACCATCGACTTGCAGCAGAAGGACCTCCGGCTGGTTCTCGAGACCGCCGAACGGTTGCAGATCCCGCTTCCCGGCACGGCCCTGGTGCATCAGATGTACGGGTCGCTGCAGCGCCGAGGGCTCGGCGGCGAGGGGAACCACGGTCTGGTCAAGGCGCTCGAGGCGATGAGCGAGCTCGAGGTCGGGGTCGAGGAGCAGCCCGGCTCCTGACCGTCGTGGTCGTCAGTCGCGGAGCTCGGACGGGGTCGCGACCACGTCGACCAGCGCGCCGTTTCGCAAAGCGGTCACCTCGGTACGCCGGCCGATGGCGTCCTCGAACATCAGGCGCTGCAGGGACTGCGCGTCTCGCAGCGGTGCGCCGTCGGCGGCCAGGATCAGGTCGCCGGCCTGCATGCCGGCCCGTTCCGCGGGGCTGCCGGACACCACCTCGACGACTCGCAGCGCCGTGCGCTGCCCGAACCGGTCCGCCAGCGCCCCCTGCAGCGGAGCCGGTGTGGTCACCAGGCCCAGGAACGCCCGGCGCACGCGGCCATCGTGCAGCAGGGCGTAGATGATCCGCTGGGTCGTGGAGTTCATGGGTACGGCGAGCCCGACCCCGATCCCCGCGACCGCGGTGTTGATGCCGACCACTCGGGCCCGGGAGTCGGCCAGCGCGCCGCCGGAGTTGCCCGGGTTGAGCGCGGCGTCGGTCTGGATGACGTCCTCGATGATCCGGGTAGCCGTATGCGACTGTGCCGGAAGCGAACGTCCCAGCGCGCTGACCACGCCCGCGGTCACCGTCCCGGCCAGGCCGAGCGGGTTCCCCACGGCGACCACCAGGTTCCCGACCCGGAGCCGGTCCGCGTCGCCGTACTCGGGTGGGTCGGGGATCTCCCGGTCGGCCCGCAGTACGGCGAGGTCGGACAGCCGGTCCGCGCCGACGACCTCGATCCGCGCCGTCGTACCGTCCGAGAAGGCCGCCGAGCCCTCGTCGGCGCCCGAGATCACGTGCGCGTTCGTGAGCAGGTGGCCGTCCCTGGTGAGGACGACCGCCGATCCGGCGCCCTCCGCGGTACCGCCGCGCCTGCGCTGGCGTACCCGGAGGCTGGCCACCCGGGGGGTCAGCCGGTCGGCGACCCCGGTGACGATCTGCGAGTAGGCGTCCAGCGCGTCGCTGTCTAATGCGTTCATGACCGCTCCTGATTACAACGTTGCACGTGTAACGCATGACCGGCCGGAGCGATTCCCGACTCCATGTGTCAGGCAGAAGGTGCGCTGGAGTGCACTCTCTCCGCCTGACACGGGTGCGTCTCACTACGGTTGGGGTGTGGCGATGACGATGCGCGTGTGGTCGGTGACCGAGCCCGGACCGGTGTCCGGGCACCCGCTTTCCCTCGACGAGCGGCCAGTCCCCGCTCCGGGCCCGGGCGAGGTGCTGGTGCGGGTGCGAGTGTGCGGGGTGTGCCGGACCGACCTGCACGTCGCCGAGGGGGATCTGGAGCCGCGCCGGCCGGGTGTGGTCCCCGGTCACGAGGTGGTCGGCGACGTGGTCGAGCCGGGTCCGGGGGTACGCCGGTTCGAGGCCGGCGACCGGGTCGGCATCGCGTGGCTGCGGCACACCTGCGGCGAGTGCCGATGGTGCCGCTCCGGAGCGGAGAACCTCTGCCCGGACTCCCGGTACACCGGGTGGACCGACGACGGCGGGTACGCCGAGTACGCCGTCGTACCGGCGGCGTACGGCTATGAGCTGCCGAAGGAGTACCCCGACGACGAGGTCGCACCGCTGCTGTGCGCCGGGATCATCGGCTACCGGGCGCTGCGCCGGTCCGCGCTTCCTCCCGGTGGGCGGCTCGGGGTGTACGGCTTCGGCGGCAGCGCCCACATCACGTCGCAGATCGCGGTCGCTGAGGGCGCCGAGCTGCATGTCCTGACCCGCGGAGAGTCCGCGCGCGAGCTGGCCTGGGAGCTGGGCGCGACCTCGGTCGGAGGGCCGGACGACCGCCCACCGGTGCCGCTCGACTCCGCGATCGTGTTCGCCCCGGCGGGCGAGCTGGTGCCGGTGGCGTTGGAGGCGCTGGACCGCGGCGGCACGCTCGCGCTGGCGGGGATCCACATGACCGACATACCCACGCTGGACTACCGACGCCACCTGTTCCTCGAACGGTCCGTGCACAGCGTCACGTCGAACACCCGGCAGGACGGGGAGGAGCTGCTCCAGCTCGCCGGTCGCATCCGTCCTCGGATCTCGACCGTGCCCTACCCGTTCGAGCAAGCCGACCGCGCACTGGCCGACCTGGCGGCCGGACGAGTCCGGGGCGCCGCCGTGCTCCGCATCGGCTGAGGGCTGGGTGCGAGGTCCGGGCGCTGGCCAGATGCGGGTACGGCTGCCATCGTGGAAGCCGGGAGAAGTCTGATGCTGTATCGCGATCGGACCGACGCGGGACGACAGCTCGCTCAGCGGCTCATGGACCTGAAGGGCGAGCCCGCCGTGGTACTGGGCCTGCCCCGGGGTGGGGTTCCGGTCGGTTTCGAGATCGCGCAGGCCCTGGACGTCCCGCTCGACGTGCTCGTCGTCCGGAAACTGGGCGTGCCTTTCCATTCCGAGCTGGGCATGGGCGCGATCGGCGAGGACGGCGTACGCCTGATCAACGAGGAGGTCGTACGCGAAGCCGCCGTAGGCGACGAGGACCTCGTGCGGGTCGAGGAACGCGAGCGCGCTGAGCTCGCCCGGCGGACGACCCGGTTCCGGGCCGACCGATCGCGGGTGGATCTCGGCGGCCGGACGGCGATCATCGTGGACGACGGGATCGCGACCGGGTTCACCGCGCGGGCCGCGTGCCGGATCGCCCGGGCGCAGGGAGCCGCGCGCGTCGTGCTCGCGGTGCCGGTCGCGCCTTCCGCGGAGGTCGGGGGACTGGGGGAGGTGGCGGACGAGGTTATCTGCCCCGAGACGCCTGAGATGTTCATGTCGATCGGGCAGTTCTACGACGACTTCACCCAGACCACCGACGACGAGGTGGTCGATCTGCTGCGGCGGTCGACTCCGGACCGTGCGGCGGATCCGCCGGCCGAGCCGGTTCTCCGCGACGAGGAGGTCCGGGTCGGGACCGGCCGGACCCGCCTGGCCGGACACCTGACCGTGCCCTCCGGGTCGACCGGGGTCGTGGTGTTCGTGCACGGCAGCGGCAGTGGCCGGCACAGTCCCCGCAACCGGTTCGTCGCGGAGGTGCTGAACGACGCCGGGATGGGCACCCTGCTGTTCGACCTGCTCACCCCGGAGGAGGAGGGCGACCGGGCGAACGTGTTCGACATCCCGCTGCTCGCCGGCAGGTTGGCGGAGGTGACCCGCTGGATGCGGGCACAGCCGGAGGCGCGGGACGCCCGGGTCGGGTACTTCGGGGCGAGCACGGGTGCCGCCGCCGCACTGTGGGCGGCGGCCGATCCGGACTCCGACGTCGCCGCGGTCGTCTCGCGGGGCGGACGCCCGGACCTCGCCGCCGACCTCCTGGGGTCCGTGCGAGCCCCGACGCTGCTCATCGTGGGCGGTCGGGACGAGCTCGTCCTCGATCTCAACCGGCAGGCGCAGGCGGCCATGCGGTGCGCGACGGATCTGCGCGTCGTACCGGACGCCACTCACCTGTTCGAGGAGCCGGGGATGCTCGAGGCGGTGGCCGAGATGGCGAGCGGCTGGTTCAGCGCCTGGCTGGCGACCGGGGATCGCTACGGACGGGGATTGGGAGACACGCCCTAGCCGAGCGGCCTCGCGCCGCCGGCGACCCGCTCGGCGCCGACCGCGAGCACGGCGGCGTAGTACGCCGCCCGCACACAGCGCACGTTCTCACCGCCCACGGCTGTCGCGCCGATCCGGGACGGCGTGAGGACGAGCTCCGCGCGGGTGAGCGCGCATCCGGTGACGACGAAGCCGAACGCCCGCTGCCGCGGGCCCAGCCGATCGGTGGAGCGCCGGAGCGCCTCCCGGTCCGAGGGCATCGCCGAGACGAACCTCTCCATGTCGGCCGGCTCGGTCACCTCGTGACCCGGTGGAGCCTCGAACCCGGCAGGTGCGTCCAGTTCCTCGAAGGCCAGCAGCCCGCCCGGTCCGACCGCGGCGTGGCCGCTGGTCTTCGGCTTCCCGGGGCCGGGGAGGGTGAAGCGCTCCGGGAGATCGGCGGCGTCCACCTCGAAGATGGCGATCTGGGTCTGCGGGGCGTCGCATCCGTCGTGGTCCTGTCCGTGGAACACGGCGTCCACCCGGCGACCCTCGGCGATCAGCCCGGCGCCCTCGGCCGTCAGGCAGTTCGGGCCGTGGGTGAACGCGAGCAGTGGCCGGGCGGGGTTCGGGTAGTCGTCCCGACGGACGAGCGCGTCGCGTACCTCGTCGTACGCGGTCGGCTCGCCGGCGAACCACCCCGGGTACGCGAGCACGGACGCCGGGTCGTCCAGCAGGGCCGGCGGTGCCCCGTGCGAGCCGGCGTCGTTCGCGAGGAGGACGAGGCGGGCCTCGATGGGTACGCCGGACTCCTCCGTCGACGAGTCCGGTGGGGCATTCTGGTCGTCCGAGGTTCCGCAGGCAGACATCACCAGCACCGCCAGCGGGGTCACGAGGTACCGCAGAGTCCGTCGCCGCATGGTCCTTCGACGCCGGTCATGGGCTCGCGGTTCCACAGCGCCGGGGCGGTGGTCAGGACGACGGGTCGAGGTCGTGGCGGTACGGCGGGTCCGCGCCGGGCCGGGAGCAGGTCACCGCCGCCACCCGGGCGGCGAAGTCGACGGCCGCCGCGGCCTCGTCCGCGGTGAGGCGCGCGAGCGCGTCCGGCCGCAATCGGTCCTGCCGGTCCAGCCAGTCCAGCAGGCCACCGCTGAATGCGTCGCCCGCGCCGACCGTGTCGACGACCTTCACCTCCGGCGAGGGCCGCCGGATCGGATGCGTACCCAGATGCGCCAGGACGCCGTCCACGCCGAAGGTCACGACCACCAGCCGTGGTGCCGCCTCCTGGGTTGCCCATCGCGCCGCGGTCGCCAGCGGGTCGAGCCCGGGATAGACCCATGCGAGGTCCTCGGCGCTGACCTTCACCAGGTCGCTCATCGACACCCAGCGCTCGAGCCGCTTTTGGTACGCCGCACGGTCCCCGACCAGGGCAGGGCGCACGTTCGGGTCCAGGCTGAACGTCACGCTCGGATCGCGTCGCTCGATCCACCCGGTCAGCACGTCGCCGCCCGGTGGAAGGACCATAGCCAGCGAGCCGGCGTGGATCGCGGTCACGTCGGCATCCAGCCGCCCGGGGAGCTCCTCCACACACCAACCCCAGTCCGCCGTGCCCGCGACATGAAAGCTGTACTCGGCGCCACCGTCCGCGCCAACCGAGACCACCGCCAGGCTGGCCGGCTCGGCGGCCTCCACGAGGTGCCGGAGGTCGACCTTGTCGTGGGCGAGGTGGTCGCGAGTGAGGCGGCCGAAGGCGTCGCCGCTGGAGCGCCCGACGAACGAGACCGCGGATCCCAGGCGAGCGAGCGTAACGGCCACGTTGGCCGGGCTGCCGCCGGGATGTGCGACCGGATGCTCGGGATCGGAGGGTTCGACGACGAGATCCACGAGGGCCTCACCCGCGACGACGATCATGAGGCCAAACCTACGGTGCCGGTCAGGAGATCGTGATCACCACAGTGTTGGACGTGTCGCCAGTGGAGGGGTCGATGACCCGCAGCTCGTTCGGCCCGGGCTGGCCGAGCTCGACGTACGTCGAGAAGGTCCTGCCGTCCAACGCGGCGGTGGCGGGGAACGGCGTCCACTGGCCGTTCTCGCGGCGCTGCACCTGGAGCGCGATGCCCCCCGCCCTCGAGTACGTGCCGCTCAGGTTGACTCGCTCGTAGCTCTCGGCCGAGGTGGCGCTCGCCCGCAGCTGGAACTTCACCTTGGTCTTGTTCTTCTTCTTGGTCGACGGGTCCTTGGTCTGCCGGGGTGTGGCGGGTGTCGTGGGCGGGGTGGTCTCGGCGAGTTCGGGTTCGGGAAGCTCGGACTCGGCGTCCCGCTGCCCGTCCGCCTGTGCGCGGGTCGGCTCCGTGTCGGGGTCGGGGAGAACACCGGACATCAACGTCGTCGCCAGGCCGCCGATCACCAGGCCGATCACGGTCGCGATCGCGACCACGATGAGCACGGCCTGTATGGCGCGCCAGCGGAAATGGGGCGCCTGCTGGGACACGGCAGCGGTCCTTCCCGGGCTCTGGGATGGATGACGTCTACATCCTGCCAGGCACCCATAGAAACGTACGCGAAACCGCTCGTTCGCATGCCCGTGGGGACATGCGAACGGGAGCGTCCCCCGCTCGCGACCGCGAGCCAGGTGGCCGTCGGTCCGTCGGCGTCGCGAAAGGCGCCGCGCGCGATATCGGTCCTACTGGTGTCAATGAGACTCGTGGTGCACAATGGACACCAGTAGCACCGGACCGCTCCAAGGCAGAGCCGCAGGGGAAGGCGAAGCTCGAGCCTTGAAGGAGGATCCGGTGACCAGTCGTGTCGAGACCCGGGGTGTGCTGTTCGTACACTCCGCCCCGTCGGCCCTGTGCCCGCATGTCGAGTGGGCGGCCGCCGGGGTCTTCGGCGTACCCGTCAGCCTGTCCTGGATTCCTCAACCGGCCGCGGCGGGCACCTACCGCGCGGAGTTCTCCTGGTCGGGGGAGTCGGGGACCGCGGCCGCGATCGTGTCCGCGCTGCGCGGCTGGATGCACCTGCGGTTCGAGATCACGGAGGACCCCACGACCGGAACCGAGGGCGCGCGCTACTCCTACACCCCTGAGCTCGGCGTCTTCCATGCGGTGACCGGGGTGCATGGCGACATCATGATCCCCGAGGACCGGCTGAAGGCGGCCGTCCTCAAGTCCGCGGTCGGCGAGACCACCCTCGAGACGGAGATCGACAAGCTGCTCGGCAAGCCGTGGGACGACGAGCTGGAGACCTTCCGGCATGCCGGCGACGGGGCGCCGGTGCGCTGGCTGCATCAGGTCGTCTGAGCGGCCTCCCCAGCGTGGCCACCGGCGGTCGACTGGTCCCTCGACCTCGGCCGGCCGACTCAGTGGCCGCACCACCTGCGTACGGCGCGCAGTCCTCGTGACCGCGCGCCGTACGCATGCTCGGGGGGTGCCGTCATCGCACATTGGGTCGGGAAACGGTGGTCTCCCTGGCCGGCTGGGCGCCGTCTGTACGCATTGGGTCGGGAAGCCGGCGGTCGGCGGAAGCCGACGGCGCGCCGTACTGGTCGTCAGAGCGGGATGTTGCCGTGATGCCCGCGAGTGTCGGCGAGGCCGGTGAACGCGTGCGCGATCGCCGCGGCCAGCGCACTGCGGGTCGCCGACGGCTGGACGACCTCGTCGACCACGCCGATCTCGACCGCCTTGTCCACGCCACCGGCGATCACCTCGTGCTCGACGGCCAGCTCGGCCTCGACCTGGGGACGGATCTCCGGCGCCACCTCGGCCAGCTTGCGCCGGTGCAGGATCCGGATCGCGGCGGTCGCGCCCATCACCGCGACCACGGCGCCCGGCCAGGCGAACACCCGGGTGGCGCCCAGACAGCGGGCGTTCATCGCGATGTAGGCGCCGCCGTACGCCTTGCGGGTCACCAGCGTCACCCGGGGTACGACCGCCTCGGAGAACGCATGCAGCAGCTTGGCCCCGCGGCGTACGACGCCGTCCCACTCCTGTCCGACCCCAGGGAGATATCCGGGCACGTCGACCACCACGAGCAGCGGCACCCCGAACGCGTCGCACATCCGCACGAACCGCGACGCCTTCTCGGCGGACAGCGAGTCCAGGCAGCCACCCAGCCGCAGCGGGTTGTTGGCGATCACGCCCACGGTCCGGCCGCCGAAGCGGCCCAGCGCGGTCACGATGTTCGGCGCCCACCGCGGATGCAGCTCCAGCATGGTGTCCGCATCCAGGATCTGCTCGACCAGCGGATGCACGTCGTACGCCCGCCGGGGAGAGTCCGGCAGCGCCTCGCCCAGGTCGACGTCGGCGATCCCGGACGCGTCCATCTCACCCTGCGCGCCCAGCAGGCCGGCCACCTCCCGGGCGCGCCCGATCGCGTCGGCCTCGCTTTCGGCCAGCATGTGTACGACGCCCGAACGCCGCCCGTGCGGCTCCGGCCCACCCAGCCGCAGCATGTCGACGTCCTCGCCGGTCACCGAGCGCACGACGTCCGGGCCGGTGACGAAGATCCGGCCCTCCGGACCCAGGATCACGACGTCGGTCAGCGCCGGCCCGTAGGCCGCGCCGCCCGCCGCCGGACCCAGCACGACGGAGATCTGCGGCACCTTGCCGGACGTGGTGGTCATCGCGTGGAAGATCCGCCCGACCGCGTCGAGGGAGAGCACGCCCTCCGCGAGCCGGGCGCCGCCGGAGTGCCACAGCCCGACGATCGGCGCGTCGTCCGCGAGCGCGCGCTCGTACGCCTGCACGACGACCCGGCACCCGACCTCGCCCATCGCGCCGCCCATGACCGTGGCGTCGGAGCAGAACGCCACCACGTGTGCGCCGTCGATCGTGCCGACCGCGGCGAGCATGCCGCTGTCGTCGTCCGCGCTGATCGGCTCCATGCTGTCCTCGTCGAGGAGCGCGCGGAGCCGCTTGTGCGGGTTGCGCGGATCCTGGTGGCGCGGCGGCTTGGCCGGTTTGGCGGGTGACTGCGGCTGGACCTGTGGGCTTGCGGTCATGGCGACCCTCCAAGGTCGGTCAGACGGAGCGGAAGGCCAGCGCGACGTTGTGGCCGCCGAACCCGAACGAGTTGTTGAGGGCACCGAGGGTGCCGTCGGGCAGCTTGCGGGGCTCGGTCGCGATGTCGAGGGTGACCTGTTCGTCGAGGTTGTCGATGTTGATGGTGGGCGGCACGATCCGGTGGTACAGCGCGAGGATCGTGGCGACCGACTCGATCGCCCCGGCCGCGCCGAGCATGTGTCCGGTCATCGACTTGGTCGAGGTGAGTACGACGTCCCCGGCCGCCTCGCCGAGCGCGGTGTTGATCGCCAGGGCCTCGGCCACGTCGCCCTGCGGGGTCGAGGTGGCGTGCGCGTTGATGTGCTGGATGTCGCCGGTCGACAGCCCGGCCTCGGCGAGCGCCCGGCGCATCGCGCGGGTGGCGCCCATACCGGCGGGGTCCGGCTGGGCGATGTCGTGCGAGTCGGCGGTGACGCCGGCTCCGGCGGCCTCGGCGTACACCTTCGCGCCCCGCTTCTCGGCATGCTCGGCGGACTCGAGTACGACCACCGCCGCGCCCTCGCCGAGCACGAACCCGTCGCGGTCGCGGTCCCACGGCCGGGACGCCCGCCCCGGCTCGTCGTTCCGCTTCGACAGCGCCATCATCTGAGCGAACGCGGCCATGGGAAGGGGGTGTACGGCGGCCTCGGTGCCACCGGCCACCACGACGTCGGCCCGGCCGAGCCGGATCATGTCGATGCCGTGCGCGATCGCCTCGTTTCCGGAGGCGCACGCCGAGACCGGGGTGTGCACGCCGGACTTCGCCCCGAGGGCCAGACTGACCGCGGCCGCCGGCCCGTTCGGCATCAGCATCGGCACCGCCAGCGGGGACACCCGGCGCGGACCCTTCTGCACCAGCGCGTCGTAGTTGGCCAGCAGGGTGATGACGCCGCCGATGCCGGAGGCGATCGCGACGCCCAGCCGCTCACTGAGCGGATCGTTCCCAGCCTCGACGTCCGTGCCGGCCAGTCCGCAGTCGGCCCAGGCCTCGAGCGCCGCCACCATGGCGAACTGGCCGGTGCGGTCCAGCCGCCGGGCCTTCACCCGTTCGAGGATCTCGGTGGGTTCGACGGCCGCCAGGCCCGCGATGCGTACGCTCAGCTGCTCCGCCCAGTCCTCGGTCAGGGCGGAGACCCCCGGCGTACCCGCAAGCATCGCGTCCCACGTCGACGGCACGTCTCCGCCGAGTGGGCTGGTGGCGCCGAGCCCGGTCACGACAACATGTGGTTTGCTCATCTGTGGCGTCTCCTTCCTCCGGGTTCATCGCGTCCGGCGAGTGCGGCCGGCGGTCACGCATCCGCGGGACGCGACGAGAGAGCGGTATGGCGCGACGGTCGGTCAGGAGCCGGACCGCTCGATGTAGGCCACGGCGTCGCCGACCGTCTTGAGGTTCTTGACCTCCTCGTCGGGGATCTTGACGCTGAACTTCTCCTCGGCCGCCACCACCACCTCGACCATCGACAGCGAGTCGACGTCCAGGTCATCGGTGAACGACTTGTCGAGCTGGACGTCGTCGGCCGGGATACCGGCAACCTCGTTGACGATCTCGGCGAGGCTGGAACGGATCTCCTCGGTGCTTGCCATGTGCTGCTCTCCTTTTGTTTGGGTTGGGCTTACTTTTTCGCGCCGAGATTGCACATCTGGTCGATCCGAGATCGACCAGATGTGCAATCTCGGCGCGAGGGGGTGCTCATGGGATCTTGACCACCTGCGCGGCGTACGTGAGACCCGCGCCGAAGGCGATCAACAGTGCGGTGTCACCCGAACGGCTCTCGCCGTCGACGAGCAACCGGTCCATCGCCAGCGGGATGGACGCCGCCGACGTGTTGCCTTGGTACGCGATGTCGCGGGCGATCGCCACGTGGTCGGACAGCCGTAACGTCCGGGCCATCGCGTCGACGATGCGCATGTTGGCTTGGTGCGGGATGAACGCCCGTAGCTCGTCCGGCGTGATCCCCGCGACGTCGAGCGCCTCGCGGCCGACCTTCGCCATCGCGAACGACGCCCACCGGAACACCGGGTTGCCGTCCATGCGAAGGTGCGGCATGAAGGCGCGCTCGGCCTGCACGACGTCCCGCCAGTCCTCCTTCTGCGCGATCAGGTCGAACTTCTCGCCGTCCGACCCCCACACGACCGGCCCGATGCCCGGCTCGTCGGTGGGCCCGACCACCACCGCGCCGGCCCCGTCGGCGAACAGGAACGCGGTCGTCCGGTCGTGTGGGTCGGTGATGTCGGAGAGCCGTTCGACGCCGATCACGAGGACGTACTTCGCCGTACCCGCGCGGACCATGTCGGAGGCGAGTCCGACCCCGTAACAGAAGCCCGCGCACGCCGCGGATATGTCGAAGGCCGCGGCAGGGAATGCACCGAGCTCGGTGGCCACCAGTGGAGCCGCGGCCGGTGTCTGCAGCATGTGGGTCACGGTGGCGACGAGCACGCAGCCGATCTGCTGCGGCGCGACGCCCGCATGATCGAGCGCCTCCTTCGCGGACGCGACCGCCATCGACACCACGGTCTCGCCCTCGTCGGCCCAGCGGCGCTCGATGATGCCGGACCGGGTGCGGATCCACTCGTCGGTGGAGTCGATGTTCTCGCAGATCTCGGCGTTCGTGATCCGCCGGCTCGGCCGGTAGACGCCGAGGCCCAGCAGCCCGGTGTGTGCGGCTCCGGTCGCCTGCTGGATGGCCGTCGTCATAGCTGTGCCTCCGGATGCAGTCGGACGATGGGTTGTCCCGGTGACACCAGGTCGCCGTCCTCCACGAGCCATTCGACGATGCTCCCGCCGTGCGGTGCGACCACGGGGAGCGAGTCGCGGAGGCTGTGTACGGCGCCGACCGCCGTCCCCGGCCGCAGCATGGAGCCGGGCTCGTGGCCGCCGGTGGCGTGAAACGTGCCCTTGGCCGGCGACACCAGCAGCCGCCAGGTGGGCGCGGTGTCCAGCAGGGAGGCGGTGCCGTGCTTGTCCACGAACTCGCGTGCGTCGTCGAGCTGGTCAGGGGTCTTGAGGGCGAACGTCTCGACGTCCGGCATGGCCCGGCGGGCGATGCCGGTGAGGGTTCCGGCGGGAGGCATCTCCAGCATTCCGGTCACGCCCAGGTCGGTCATGGTCTGCATGCACACGTCCCAGCGGACCGGGCTGCTGACCTGCCCGACCAGACGGCTCAGCACCTCGCGGCCGTCGTGTACGACCTGGCCGTCGCGGTTGCTGATCATGGCCGTCCGCGGGTCGTGCGTGGAGATCGCCCGGGCGTACGTCGCGAGCGTCTCCACCGCGCTCTGCATGTGCTCGGTGTGGAAGGCGCCGGCGACCTGAAGGGGACGCAGTCTCGCCTTCTCCGGCGGGTCCGCGTCGAGGGCGGCCAGCTGTTCCATGGTCCCGGCCGCGACCACCTGACCGGGGCCGTTTTCGTTGGCGGGGGTGAGGCCGTGGTCGGCGAGCTTGGCGAGTACGGCGTCGCGGTCACCGCCGAGTACGGCGGTCATGCCGGTCGGCGTACGTTCCGCCGCCTCCGCCATCGCCCGGCCGCGCTCGCGGACGAAGACCATCGCCTGCTCGGCGCTCATCACCCGGGCCCCGGCGGCGGCCGTGATCTCGCCGACGCTGTGCCCGGCGACGGCCCCGACCCGCCCGAACGCGTCGGCGGGGTGCGGGAACACGGCGAGCGCCGCGACCAGCCCGGACGCGACCAGCAGTGGCTGGGCGACCGCGGTGTCGCGGATCGTCTCCGCGTCCGCCTTGGTCCCGTAGTGCTCGAGGTCGAGACCCGAGACCGCCGACAGCCAGCGGAGCCGGTCGGCGAATGCGGGGTCCTCGACCCACGGTGCGAGGAATCCGGGGGTCTGAGCCCCTTGTCCGGGGGCGACGATGACGAGCACGGGGTCAACGATGCCCTGCGTGCGGCGCGGATCCGGTGCTCGCGCGAGACGAAATTCGGTGGCGTGTCATTGTAGGAACCCTACAAACCCGGTTGCGTCGAGGTTTCGGGGGCCAGCAGCCGGCCGAGCGTCAGCGCGAGTCGCAGGGTGTAGGCCTCCCGCGGGTCGCCGGCGGTGAGCCCGGTCAGCTCGGTCGCCCGGCGCAGCCGGTACCGGACGGTATTCGCGTGCACGTAGAGCCGGCGCGCCGTGGCCTCGGTCGAGCACCCCGTCTCGAGGAAGACCGCGACCGTGTCGACAATGCTCGGACCACCGGAAACCAGCGGAGAATAGACATCGGTGACGAGTTGGCGCCTGGCGTGGCCGTCGCCGGACAGTGCGCGCTCGGGGAGCAGATCCTCACTGGACACCGGACGCGGCGCGCCCGGCCACCCGGCGGCCGCGCGGAGTCCGGCGACCGCCGCCCGGGCGGACACCTTGGCGGCCGGCAGGTCCTGGACCACCGGCCCCACGACCACCGGGCCGTCGCCGAAGAATTCCACGATGTGAGAGGACGCCTTGTCGGGATCGTCCACACCACCGAGCACGACGACCAGCCGGTCGCCTTGTACGGCGCACAACGCGTCGAGCTGGTGCTGCCCCGCGCGATGCCGGATCGCGTCCACCTCGGACGGCATGGCGCGCGGTGCGTCGCCGTCCGGCGTACGCCCGAGGACGACCACCACGCGGCGGTCGGACCGCCATCCCAGGGCCGCCGCGCGGGAGCGCACCGCCTCGTCGGCCTCGCCGCGGAGAACGGAGTCGACGACCAGGGCCTCGAGCCGGGCGTCCCACGCACCGCGGATCTCGGCCGCGCGCGCATAGACCTCGGCCGCGCCGAACGCCACCTCGCGGGCGTAGCGGGTCACGGCCTCCTGGACGGTCGGGAGGTCCTTGTCGTCGACGATGCCCTCGATCTCGTCCTCGACGGCGTCGATCGCGGTGCGCACCAGCTCGACGGTCTGCTGCAACGTGATGACCCGGGTCAGCTCCTGCGGCGCCGTGCCGAACACGTCGGCGGTCACCGCGCTGTGCTGCTCGGGGTCCTTGAACCAGTTGATGAACGCCGTCACGGCGCTCTGCACGATCAGGCCGATCCAGGAGCGGTCCTCGGCGCTGAGCTGGCGGAACCACGGCAGGTCGCGGTTCATCCGGGCGAGCGCCGCGTGGGTCAGGGTGCCGACCGACTTCTCCAGGCGGCGTACGGCGTTCGCTCGCGCGCGGGTGCCCATGTCACGAGCGTAGTTCGACGCGACGACCGGGCCCCGTCGCGGTCCGGGTGAACCGCCTCAGCGGAAGGCGCCGTACTCCCTGAGCACCCGGATCGCCTGCGGCGATCCGCTGAAGGCACGGCGTACGTCGGCGGGGGTCGCGACACTGTGCGCGTTCCGCCGGATATACCTCCGAATCAGCCTGTTGAACACGCCAGGCCCGGCGGCCCGCCGGGCCTGGAACAGCATGGCGGCGCCCTGCTCGTAGACGCCCCAGGCGTACTCGTCGCGCGTGTCCGGCTGCGCGTACCACTGCAGCGAGCGGCCGACCTCGTCCTCGGCCGCGTCGAGCCCGGCGAGCGGTGGTGGCCGCGTCTCATTGACCGTGTAGTCCGCCCAGCTGGTGAACGACTCGTCCAGCCACGGGTTGACCCCCTGGTTGTTGCCGACCAACCCGTAGAACCACATGTGCGCGACCTCGTGCGCCACCAGCTTGTCGTAGATCCGGTGATTGGTCGTGAAGTCGCCGTACTGGATCGCGCCCGGGAACTCGATCCCGGTTGGGCAGTCCGGGAGTACCGACACCCACAGGTCGCGGTACGGGAACGGGCCGAGCAGGGCTTGGAGCCTCTTGATCGCCCGGATGTTGCGGTCGGCCCACACACCGAGCCGGGTCTTGAGTCCGCGCGGCCCACCGACGTGCACTCTTACCCCGTCAAGCCTGCGGGTCACGGTGTTGAGGACGCCGGCGGTCACCGCGACGTCTCGCACCGACTCCGCGGTGAACGTCTCGACCGCGGTGCCCTGGGTGGGCCCGGCTTCGCGTCCCCGGTGCCGTCCGGTGCCGAGTACGGCGTACTTCCTCGGGACGACAACCCGGAGGGAGTCCAGCCGGAACTCCTCGCTGGTGGTCATCTCACCGATCTGGTCGACCACCGGGTTCTCCGCCCAGCCTGGTCCGCGTTCCCACGCCAGCAACGGAAACGCCGTCGCCAGCCAGACGAGGTCCTTGCTGTAGCCGACGCGTTCCGGCGTCGATCTCCCCAGCGTGAGCTTGAACCTCAGGTCCACGGTCACCCGGTCGCCCTGGCCGAGGCACGACGGCAACGGGAAACGGGCGAGCGAGCCCTGCGTGGCGGGCGAGCCGAGCGCCTCGAACTCCGGATCCACCCGGCGGCCGTCCACCCGGGCTCCGGTGATCGTCGACTCGTTGCCCAACCGGACCGTCTCGGGCTTGTTCGTCCATTGACGGAACACGACCTCGCAGATGCGTCGGTCCGGCCGGAAGACCACGGTCTCCGACCCGGTCACCGTGCCGGGGTCACCCGACAGGTCGAAGGTCAGGTCGACCACCGGACGCTCGGTCCACAGCCGGTTCGCGAACACCGTCGATGGTCCCGGATCGGGCCCGGCCCTGGGCTGTGCACCGCCGGTCGGGTCGTCGTCCGGCCGGGCCGGGCGCTCCCGGTCGCCGGCCGCGGCCTCGTCAGCGGGGTCACCGGAGCCACCGGACTCGTCGAACGCACCGGACTCGCCGGAGCAGGCACCGAGCACGAGGACGAGCGCGGCGGCGGCGGTCACGGCACGATGCCGGTGAGTGCGCGGCACCGTAGCAGTCTGCTGGTCCGGAGGGGGGTTGGCAAGATAGTCCCGTGGATCCCGAAGCGGCCCTGAAGCAGATCGCGTTCTGGCTCGAACGCGAGCGCGCACCCACGCACCGGGTCCGGGCGTTCCGCAAGGCGGCTTGGACGCTCGCGGAGTGTGCGGACGGCGAGATCGAGCGGCGGGTTCGCGAGGACACCCTGACCGAGCTGCCGGGCGTGGGCAAGACGACCGCCCAGGTCGTACGGGAGGCGATCTCGGGCGAGCTGCCGGCGTACCTCACCAAGTTGCGCGACCGGGCGCCCGAGCGGCTCGCCGAGGGCGGCGAGGAGCTGCGGGCGGCGCTGCGCGGTGACCTGCACATGCACTCCGACTGGTCCGACGGCGGCAGCCCGATCCGGGAGATGGCCGAGACCGCGATCGCGCTCGGTCACGAGTACATGGTGCTGACCGACCACAGTCCGAGACTGACGGTCGCCAACGGGCTCTCCGTGGAACGGTTGCGCGAGCAGCTCGACGTCGTACGCCGGCTGAACGACGAGCTGTCCCCGTTCCGGATCCTGACCGGGATCGAGGTCGACATCCTCGAGGACGGGAGGCTCGACCAGGAGCCGGAGATGCTCGACGCGCTCGACGTCGTGGTCGCGAGCGTGCACTCCAAGCTCCGGATGGACCGCGAGGAGATGACCCTGCGGATGGTCGCGGCGATCGCCAATCCGCGCATGGACGTCCTCGGTCATTGCACGGGCCGCCTGGTGACCGGAGAGCGCGGAACCCGCCCGGAGTCCGACTTCGACGCCGAGGTGGTGTTCGAGGCCTGCCGCCGGTTCGGCGTGGCGGTCGAGATCAACTCCCGGCCGGAGCGGAGCGACCCGCCGACCCGGCTGATGCGGCTGGCCCACGAGACGGGCTGCAGGTTCAGCATCGACACCGACGCACACGCACCGGGGCAGCTGGACTTCCTCGACTACGGCTGTGCGCGGGCCGCGGAGGTGGGGATCGGCGCGGACCGGGTGATCAACACGTTGCCGGCCGATGAACTCCTGGCGGTAGTCGCTCAGTAGAGCTCAGCACCGCCCACACTCACGCACCACCGGTCACGTTCAGGGGCGGCGTACTACGCGAGGACGCCGCGGTGAGCCTGCGCGCCCTGGACAGCAGGTAGCCGCGCTCGGGCGTGGACAGGGTTCTCCGCGCGGCCCGCTGATAGGACTCACGAGCGGCGTCGGTCCGGCCGGCGCGCTCCTGAAGGTGGGCGCGGACCGACAGGAGTCGGTGATGGTCGTTCGGCAGCGAGTCGTCCGCCAGCCGGTCGACCAGCGCGAGCCCGGCCGCCGGACCGTGGACCATCGCCTCGGCGACGGCCCGGTTGAGCGTGACCACGGGGTTGGCGGTCGCCCGCTCGAGCAGCTTGTACAGGACGAGGATCTGCGGCCAGTCGGTCTCGTCGGTGCTGGGCGCCTCGGCGTGTAGCGCCGCGATCGAGGCTTGGAGCAGGTACGGCGTGGGCGGGTGTCCAGGTAGTGCACGCCGTACGATCTCGAGGCCGTCGCGGATGTCCGGCCGGTTCCACTTGCCGCGGTCCTGCTCGTCGAGCGGGATCATAGCCCCGGTTGAGGTGGTTCTGGCCGCGCGCCGGGCGTCCGTGAGAAGCATGAGTGCCAGGAGTCCCGCGGCCTCCCCGTGATCCGGGGCCTCGGCGTGCACCTGCCGGGCCAGCCGAATCGCCTCGCGGGTGAGGTCGGTGTCGTAGAGGGAGTCACCGGTCGTGGCCAGGTGGCCCTCGTTGAACATCAGGTAGAGCACGCTCAGCACGGGTTCGAGGCGGTCTTCCGGTGTGGCCGGTGAGGGGAAGGCGGCGCCGGCGGCCCGGATCCGTGCCTTGGCCCGCGTGATGCGCTGGGCGACGGTCGCCTCCGGGAGGAGGTACGCGCGGGCGATCTGTGCGGTGGTCAGGCCGGCGACCGCGCGAAGCGTCAGCGCCACCTGGCCCGAGGTGGTCAGGGCGGGATGGCAGCACAGCTTCAGGACCTCGAGGCTGTCGTCGCGGCCGTGTCGTGGCCGGTCGGCGAGCGGGTGGGCGAGCAGGGCCTGGGTCCGCTCGCGTTCGCGGCGACGGGTGTCGCTGCGGATCCGGTCGATGAGCCGGCGGCGAGCGGTGGTCAACAGCCAGGCTCGCGGGTCCTCCGGGGTGCCTTCGGCCGGCCACTGTTCGTACGCCGCGAGGAGTGCCTCTTGCACGGCGTCCTCACAGACGTCGAACTGGCCCGTTCCGTACCGACGTAGAAGCGCACCGAGGACCTGCGGCGCGAAGGTGCGCAGCAGGTCCTCGGGAGCCTCGGGTCGGCTCACATGTCCGCCCCCGCGGAGAACATCACCGGCCGGATCTCCAGGGCCAGGCCGTCGATGCTCGCATCGGGTATCCGCTTCGCCAGCTCGATGGCGCGTTCCTTGGACTCGACGTCCAGCAGGTAGTAGCCGCCCATGAACTCCTTGGTCTCGGCGAACGGCCCTTCCGTGACCTGTGGCTTGCGGTCCACCGCGCGGACGACCGTGGACTGGCTCGGGTCGCCCAGGGCATGGGTGCTCAGCATCTCGCCGGACTCGGTGGCCTCGGCGATGAACGCCTGATGCCCGTCACCGATCGCCTGCTGCTCCTCCTCCGACAGGCTCTCGATGATCGACGGGTTCACCTGCATCAACACTACGTACTTCACGGCGTACTCCTCTCGATGTCAGCGACCGCCGGTTGTCGCGGTCGGACCGTGGTCGGCGCCGCGACCGGATTCTCGACAGTTCCGGGACCAGGATGCCGAACTGATCCTCAGGCCGGCTCGGACTCGTCCCTCTCCGGGGCGAGTCCGAGCACCGGCGGCGCACCGCGGCGTAACGCCGCCCGCCAGCGGGCCCGGTGGTACGCCGCGGGCTTCGTCTGCTTGACGAAGTCGCGGAGTATCCGTACGAACGCCTCGGGATGATCCTTGTGCGGGAAGTGCCCCGTGTCGGGCAGCACCTCGATCCGCGCCGCCGGCGCCACCCGCGCGGCGGTCGCCGCGTGGCTCGCCGGGAAGACCGTGTCTTCGTCGCCCCACAGGATGCACAACGGCATGTACTCGGTGAGATAGGCCCGGTCGGTCATCGTGATGATCTGGCCCCGCCAGTCCACGACCGCCCGCACGACCTGCCGGATGGCCGTCCTCGCCGCCGGGTCGGCGAGGTGGGTGTACACCTCCGCCACCTCGTCGGCGTCGCGCAGCCGGGGATTGCCGGTCCTCGCGAGCATCCGGAGCGCGGCACGTCCCACCGGACGGAGCGGCGGCACGGTGAGTAGGCCGAGGGCCAGATCGGCGCCCGGCAGGGTGATCGCCCGGATGAGGGACGACACCTCGCGGCCGAGGCCGCCGGGCGACACCAGGAGCATCCGCTCGGTCCGCTCGGGGAACTGGTAGGCGAACTGCATGGCCACCCCGCCGCCGAGACTGTGGCCGACCACGGTGGCCCGGTCGATGCCGAGCAGGGTGAGGAGGTCCCGCATGCCGTTGGCGTATCCGCCGACGCTGTAGTCGGCTCGGGGTTTGTCCGACCGGCCATGCCCGAGCAGGTCCGGGGCGATGACGGTGAAGTGCCGGGCGAGCCGCGGGATCACGGGCAGCCAGGTGGTGTGGTCGCAGCCCAGCCCATGCAGAAGGAGCAGCGGCGGGCCCTTACCGGTCTTGACGAAGGCGCGCCGGTGGCCGTGCACGACCAGGGTCTTGACGTCGTACGCCGCCTCCGCCATCTCCCGATGCTACCGGCCCCGCGTCGACCGTGACGTTCGCGACGGACACCCTCGCGTGTCGCGACGGGAACGTCACACTCACCGGGACGGACTACGCGTCGGCGCCCTCCTGGGCGACTCGCGTACCGCGGTCGGATCGTCGATCCGGTAACGCTCGAGCGCCCCGCCCACCGACTCCGGCTCCACCTCGCCACGCTCGGCCAGTGAGGCGAGCGCGCGGACCACGATGGACTCGGCGTCGACCTTGAAGAACCGCCGCGCGGCCGGCCTGGTGTCGGCGAACCCGAAGCCGTCGGTTCCCAGCGAGCTCCAGTCGCCGGGGACCCATCGGGCGATCTGGTCGGGCACGCCCCGCATGTAGTCGCTGACCGCCACCACCGGTCCTGGGGCATGGTCGAGCTTCCGGGTGACGTACGGCGTGCGCCGGTCCCCACCGGGATGCAGGAGGTTCCACTCGTCGACGGCGATCGCCTCCCGGGCCAGCTCGTTCCACGACGTCACCGACCACACGTCGGCGGCCACCGACCACTCCTCGGCAAGTATCCGCTGCGCGTCGAGCGCCCACGGCATCGCCACCCCGGACGCCAGGATCTGGACCCGGGGGACGTGCTGGCCGGTCATATCGGCGTTCGGCCGGAAGAGGTACAGGCCCTTGAGCAGGCCGTCCACGTCGACGTTCTCGGGTTCGGGCGGCTGCAGCACCGGCTCGTTGTAGACGGTCAGGTAGTAGACGACGTCCTCGCCGTGCGGGTGGTCGTCGGACGAGGAGTACATCCGGCGCAGCCCGTCCTGCATGATGTGGCTGACCTCGTACGCCCACGCCGGGTCGTAGTGCACCACCGCCGGGTTCGTCGCCGCGAGCAGCGGCGAGTGGCCGTCGGCGTGCTGGAGACCCTCGCCGGTCAGCGTCGTACGCCCGGCGGTCGCGCCGATCAGGAAGCCACGGGTGAGCTGGTCGGCCATCGCCCACATGAAGTCGCCGGTGCGCTGGAAGCCGAACATCGAGTAGAAGATGTAGACCGGGACCATGGGTTCGCCATGCGTCGCGTACGACGTTCCGGCGGCGATCGCCGAGCCCATCGCCCCGGCCTCGCTGATGCCCTCGTGCAGTATCTGGCCCTCGGTGGATTCCTTGTACGCCAGCAGAAGCTTGCGGTCCACCGACTCGTAGATCTGGCCGTGCGGCGAGTAGACCTTCGCCGTCGGGAACATGGAGTCCATGCCGAACGTGCGCGCCTCGTCCGGCACGATCGGCACGATCCGGTGACCGATCTCGGGATCCTTCATCAGGTCGCGGAGCAGCCGGACGAACGCCATCGTGCTGGCGATCTCCTGCTTGCCGGAACCCTGCTTCAGCTCGGAGTAGACGTCGTCGCCCGGCAGCTTCACCGGTGTCGGGTTCACCCGGCGCTCGGGCATCGGCCCGCCGAGGACCCGGCGCCGCTCGAGCATGTAGCGGATCTCGTCGTCGTCCGGACCGGGGTGGTAGAAGGGCGCGACGTCGGACTCTTCGATCTGCTGGTCGCTGATCGGCAGGTAGAGGCGGTCCCGGAACTTCTTCAGGTCGTCGTTGGTGAGCTTCTTCATCTGGTGGGTGGCGTTCTTGCCCTCGAGCGCCTCGATGGTCCAGCCCTTGATGGTCTTGGCCAGGATGACCGTCGGCTGGCCGACGTGCTCGGTGGCCGCCTTGAACGCGGCGTACACCTTCCGGTAGTCGTGGCCGCCGCGCGGCAGCTTGCGCAGCTGCTCGTCGGAGTAGTCCTCGACCATCTTGCGCAGTCGCGGGTCGCCGCCGAAGAACGTCTCCCGGATGTACTCGCCGGTGTCGACGGAGTAGGTCTGGAACTGCCCGTCCGGAGTGATGTTCATCTGGTTCACGAGCACGCCGTCGACGTCGCGGGCGAGCAGCTCGTCCCACTCGCGGCCCCAGATGACCTTGATGACGTTCCAGCCGGCGCCCCGGAAGAACGACTCCAGCTCCTGGATGATCTTGCCGTTCCCGCGCACCGGTCCGTCGAGCTGCTGAAGGTTGCAGTTGATGACGAACGTCAGGTTGTCGAGCTCCTCGCGTGCGGCCAGCCCGATGGCGCCCAGCGACTCGGGCTCGCCCATCTCGCCGTCGCCCAGGAACGCCCACACCCGCTGCTGGGATGTGTCCTTGATGCCGCGGTTCTTCAGGTAGTGGTTGAACCGGGCCTGGTAGATGGCGTTGATCGCGGTGAGCCCCATCGAGACGGTGGGGAACTCCCAGAAGTCCGGCATCAGCCTCGGATGCGGGTACGACGACAGGCCCCGGCCGACGCCGTGCGAGACCTCCTGCCGGAACGCGGAGAGCTGTTCCTCGGTGAGCCGTCCCTCGAGGAACGCGCGGGCGTAGATGCCGGGAGAGGCGTGCCCCTGAATGAACACCTGGTCGCCGCCTCCGGTGTGGTTCTTGCCGCGGAAGAAGTGGTTGAAGCCGACCTCGTACAGGCTGGCGGCGGACTGGTACGTCGCGATGTGGCCGCCGACCCCGAGGCCGGGGCGGTTGGCACGCGACACCATCACCGCGGCGTTCCAGCGGATGTAGGCGCGGATCCGGCGCTCGATGTCCTCGTCGCCGGGGAACCACGGCTCCTTCTCCGGCGGGACCGTGTTGATGTAGTCGGTGCTGCGGAGCGGGGGTACGCCGACGTGGCTCTCCCGCGAACGCTCGAGCAGTTTCAGCATGACGTAACGCGCCCGAGCCCGGCCCCGGGAGTCGAGCAGCGCGTCAAGGGAGTCCAGCCACTCCTGAGTCTCCTCGGGATCGATGTCCGGGAGCTGGGTGGGCATGCCTTCGTGGATGACAGCGGGTCGCGCAGGTACTCCAGACATGCACTCATCCTTCCACGCGAACCCAGGACGCTCACCCCCT
The DNA here is from genome assembly GCA_009377795.1 of Propionibacteriales bacterium. Taxonomy (GTDB): domain Bacteria; phylum Actinomycetota; class Actinomycetes; order Propionibacteriales; family Nocardioidaceae; genus WHTJ01. The sequence goes on from WHTJ01000001.1 coordinate 119,242, forward strand.
GCAGTCCGGTAGCGCCTGCGAGGTCGGGAGGACCGGCCGGACCGCCGGCCCGTGAGTTGTTCGGTCGAGGGTCAGGACACTTCGGGTATATCGACCTGCTCGCCACTTGCGCGCGGCGGTCTGGCAGGGTGAACTACCCAGCAGTTATCTTGCGTCCTGCAGGCTGTGGCCGTCGGCTTCGTCCTGCAGGGACGTCATGGAGGAAGGGAGGCGCCGGGTGAGTGCGACCGCGGGCGACGCGGGCAGGCAGCAGGGACCTGTGGCCCGGCTGGGATTCCAGCCCGGGTCGGTAGTGCAGGAGCTCGGGTGGGACGAGGACGTCGACAACGACCTGCGCAAGGAGATCGAGTCCATCATCGGTTCGCCGCTGGTGGACGAGGAGCACGGAGACGTGGTCGATGCCGTCGTCCTGTGGTGGCGGGACGACCAGGGTGACCTGGTCGACGCCTTGGTCGACGCTCTGACCGATCTCGCCGACGGAGGCACGGTCCATCTGTTCAGTCCCAAGGTCGGCCGGGAAGGACATGTGGATCCCGCCGACATCGCCGACGCGGCGCCGACGGCCGGGCTGGCCACCACCACGACGCTCGCGCTGGGCGACATGTGGGGTGCGACGAAGCTGGTCGCGCCCAAGTCACAGCCGCGCCGCTGAGATGCGAAGCGTTCTCCCGGTCACCCTGGGCACCAAGCTCAAGCAGGCGCCGAGAGGCGCGGCCGCGCTCGCGGCGACCGGGATCGTCCGTCCGTACCGACCGTCCCAGCTGGTCCGGATCGGCCGCGACCTTCTCCGCTGGGGAACCGGACCAGCCGGCGGCTACCTCTCGCTCGCGGATCGTTTTCCCGACGAGGTCGGCCTGATCGACGACCTGGGCAGTCTGACGTTCGGCGAGGTCAACGACCGCAGCAACGCGCTCGCGCACTCGCTGGCGCGGCGCGGTGTGCACGCCGGGGACCGGGTGGCGGTGATGTGCCGCAACCATCGCTGGTTCATCGAGACCGCGCTGGCGCTCGCCAAGCTCGGTGCGGACGCGCTCTACCTCAACACCGCGTTCTCCGGGCCGCAGCTCGCGGATGTGCTGGCGCGGGAGAAGCCCACGGCGCTGGTCTACGACGAGGAGTTCGCTGGTGTCGTCGAACCCGCGTGCGGCGACGACGTGCAGCCGATTCTGGCGTGGTCGGACGGCGATGTGTCCGGTCCGACCGTGGAGCGGCTGATCGGGGACGGCGACCCCGGGCCACGCCCCGTGCCGGATCGTGCGGGCAGCTCGATCATCCTCACCTCGGGGACCACCGGGACCCCCAAGGGCGCGCCTCGAGGTGCTGGCAACGTCGGCGCTGCGGCCGCACTGCTGTCGGCCATCCCCCTGAAGCATCGCTGGACATGTCACATCGCGGTTCCGCTGTTCCACACCTGGGGCTGGGCGCACTTCCAGCTCGGTCTGCTGCTCGGCTCGACCCTGGTGCTGCGCCGGCACTTCGACCCGGAGGACTGCCTGGCGACGGTGGAGCACCACCGGTGCGACTCGCTCGCCGTGGTGCCGGTGATGTTGCAGCGCATGCTGCGGTTGCCCGAGGAGGTGCGTTCGTCGTACTCGCTGCGCACGCTCAAGGCGGTCGTCTCCAGCGGCTCGGCACTTCCCGGCGCTCTCGCGCTCGAGTGGATGGACGCCGCCGGGGACACCCTCTACAACGTCTATGGCTCGACCGAGTGCGCATGGGCGACGATCGCCGCTCCGGCCGACCTGCGGGCGGCTCCCGGCACGGCGGGACGGCCGCCGATCGGCACCGAGGTCCGGCTGTACGACGACCACGACCGGCCGGCACCGGCCGGGGCGTCCGGCCGGATATTCGTGTCCAACTCGATGTTGTTCGAGGGCTACACCGGTGGCGACAGCAAGGACACCCTCGGCCACTTGATGGCGACCGGCGACGTGGGCCGGTTCGACGACGAGGGGCGGCTGTTCGTCGAGGGTCGGGACGACGAGATGATCGTGTCCGGCGCCGAGAACGTTTTTCCTGCCGAGGTTGAGGATTGTCTGGTCATGCATCCGGATGTGGTCGAGGCCGCGGCGGTCGGCGTACCCGACGAGGAGTTCGGCCAGCGACTGCGTGCGTACGTCGTACTCCGTGAACCGCGGGCCGCCGGCGAGGACGAGCTGAAGGACTATGTGAAGGAGCACCTGGCCCGCTTCAAGGTGCCGCGGGAGATCAGGTTCGTCGAGGAGCTACCGCGGAACCCGACCGGCAAGGTGCTGAAGCGGAAACTGGACGCGAGCTGAGGAGCGGTCGGATGCCGATCGAGGTGGGTGCTCGAGCGCCCGAGTTCACCCTGAAGGATCAGCACGGGCAGGAGGTCTCGCTGGCCGACTTCAGGGGCGGCAAGAACGTCCTGCTGGTGTTCTATCCCGCGTCGTTCACCGGCGTGTGCACACACGAGCTGGCGGAGCTCCAGGCCGCGTTGCCGACGCTGCGGACCGACCGGAGCGAGCTGCTCGCGGTGTCTTGCGACTCGATGTTCACCCAGCGGGTCTTCGCCGACCAGGAGGGGCTGGAGTTCCCGGTGCTCAGCGACTTCTGGCCGCATGGTGCGGTGGCGTCGGCGTACGGGGTCCTCGACGAGGCCATGGGGGTGGCGCGTCGAGGGACGTTCGTCATCGACCGGGAGGGTGTCGTGCGGTGGCAGGTCGTCAACCAGATCCGCGAGCCTCGTACGCTCAGTGATTACCAGGATGTGCTGAGTGACATTGAGGCGTAAAGCCAAGAAAAGTCGCACAAATTTCGGGCGCGGCTCTGTAAATTTCGGCCGGCTTCAGCTTCCATTGTCGTGTGGCCGCCGGCGACCCGAGACGCCGGCGGCCACCTTTAGTTCTACCGGACCCGGCGGACGCCACGGAACGGCCCACAACCTGACCTCCAGGGCGGCCGTCGTCGTCCCCGCCCATGACACCGGCGGCCCACGACGGCAGCGGGCTCCGGTTTGGTCGGAGCGAACGCCCGCCGGGTAGTCTGTGCCGTTGCTTGGGGCGCATAGCTCAGTGGTAGAGCACCTCGCTTACAACGAGGGAGTCACAGGTTCAATCCCTGTTGCGCCCACTCCCACGTCCTCGCAGGTCAGGGCACTATTGCTAGCTCACCAGCCGATCCTTCGTCGTCCTCGTCGTCGTTCTGTGCCCCCGTGGTGCCCCCAAGGCGCTTGGCTGCCTCCCATAGGTTGTGGTCGACCAGGTGCCCGTAGAGGTCCATCGTCATGGCCGCAGACGCATGGCCGAGGATTCGCTGCACCACCTTCGGGTCGGCACCGGCAGCCAGCCACAGCGACGCACACGTGTGCCTGAGATCGTGCACGCGGAACTTCTTTCGGCCAATGGACGTGACTGCCGCCGACCAACCGACAGACCGCTTCCAGTTGCGCTCACTCAGCGGACCACCCCTCGGAGCAGGGAACACCCAATCGTGAGACGCCTTCCCCTCGGCCCACCGGTCGAGGATCGGCACCAGCTCGTCAACGAGCGGGACCGTGCGTGCGCGTTTGCCCTTCAACGTGTCGATGAACAGTGCGGCATCGGACGTGCTAGCCAGCATCGCACGCTGGAGCCGAAGGCCAGGGCCAGGCACTGACACCCGATCGCCTACTTGCAGTCCGGCCAGCTCGCCCCACCGAAGACCGGCGAGGCCGAGCACGAGGACGAGCTCGGCGTACAGCCCCTTGCATGCCTCCGCGAGGTCGTGGAGTTCCTGACGAGTCAGGTACTGGCCTTCACGGCGCACCGAACCCTTGGTTGGCGGTTTCACATCAGCAGCAGGGTTGATTCGGATACGTCCATCAGCGACGGCGTACTCCACGACCGAGCGGAGCACTTGCAGGTATCGGGCAGCGGTGGAAGGTGCAAGCCCCGAGGCAACCAGCCCGCCGACCCAGGTCGCTACCTGGGCGGTCGTGATGGAGGCGACCGGCGAGTTTCCGAATCGCGGCGAGATGTGGACGCGCCACACCATGCGTTCATTCTCCTGGGTCTTTCGCTTGACCGAGCTGCGAGAGGCCATCCAATCGGCAGCAACTGCCGAAAGAGGAACACGACCACGCTTCGGGTCGGTCCACTCACCCAGCCGAAGCCTCCTGGTCTGGTCCTGCTCCCAGGCCACAGCGTCGGCCTTGCGGTCGAACACCTTTGTTGCGACCTCCCGCCCGTGGGACTTGACGCGTGCGCGGTAGCGGACCTTGCCGTTGCGTTCGTAGCGCTGGACGCTCATCAGGCAACCTCCTTCTCTCGGTTTGCTCGCACCCAGGCCACGAGGTCATGGGCGTCCCACACAAGACGTCGCCCAACCTTGATCGCGGGAGCGAATCGGCCCTCCTGCCGGAGCCATCGGATCGTCAGCACGGGCACGCGCAGCCTTTCAGCCACTTCCTCGATAGTCAGTAGCTCCATGTCATCCATGACCCATCGCCCCCTCACCGTGCTCCCGTGCTGCCTCAGTTGCCGAATAGTTGCCGGGGTCGCATCCGGCTTGTGCTTTGGCCTGCTCGTATTGGGCCCGCCAGCGTTGTTTGTCCGCGATCGCGGTCAGGATGATTTGCTTGTAGGTGGGCGGGTCGGTGTCTTTGGGGTCGAGCGGCGACCAGATGTAGCGGGGTTTGCCGTCGTCGTCGGTGGCAGTTGCCGAATAGCGGTCCACGTCCTCCATCTCGATCCCGGCAGCCGCGAGGGCCTGCCGCACCACCTCGGTGCGGTCGGCCTTGTGGTCGGCCAGGGTCTTGCCGGTCCACTTGCGGGAGACCAGGACGCGGCGGCCGCCGTAGCCGAGGTTGTCGAGTTCGTGGGCGCGCTTGGGGCACTGGCCGGGCTTCATCCCCGCGACCGGGTTCTTGGGTTGCACGCCGTACCGGAGCCAGTTCGAGCACTCCGGCGAGCAGGGCAGCCAACGGATTTCCTCGTGCAGCCGTTCGGCGTGCTCCCTTTGCCGGCGGGTGAGTTCTTTCCGTTCCCCGGCGATGGTCTTGGTCAGGTACTTGGTCAGGTACCCGATGCGCCGGTCACGGTCGGCAGACCCGGCGAGGATGCCTTGATAGTCCATCTGCACGCCAAACCGGAGCACGTGGGCGGGCTCGGCGTACGGGTCGCCATCGATTCGCTTGAGTGCGCGTTCCCAGGTCGCCAGCGGCCGTCCGGTATCAGGCATGACGTACTGCCGCAGAGTTGGGTCCCAGCGAGGCATCGGGCCACCCTCGGGGAACACGGGTGCGTCGTGGCGTGGCCACCACAGTTGGTGATATGTCGCCTCTACGACCTGCCGGACGACCTCACGCGGGATCACTCCGCGTACGGCGGCGTGCAGGTGTGGGGCGCGGCGCTTCTGCGGTTCGACGGTTGCGAAGTACTGCACCTTGTACCCGGCGCAGCGGCGTAGGTTTTGCCAGAACCGATCCACCAGCTTGCCGAAGTGCAGGGCGTCCAGGGCCGCGCGCCGGTAGTCGTAGGAGTCTGGATCGACCGGTGTCCCATCGGGCCTCACTCTGCCGTAGGAGTCGAGGGTGAGGGTGAGGAACATCGACGGGCGGTAGGTCTTGCCGTCTGCTGCCTCAAACGTGCGGCCGAGGGTGGTGTTGGTTTGTTCCACCTTCGGCAGATCGGGCACGTCCTGACGACGGCGGGTGGACCGGACCCGGCGCGATGCCTGGTCGTCGGCCTGCTCACCATCGTCAGCGCACGGGTCGTTCTCGTCGTCTGCGCCCTCGCTGTCGTCGTCGGGTTCCTCGACGGGTACGGGTTCTTCCTCGAGGTGCCAGCCCTCGCGGCATTGCTGCATGCGCAGCCTGCGAGCTGCATCCGCGCAGGGTGGGCACTTGTTTTGCTTGGTGAAGCCGCAGGGGATCGGCACCAGCCGCACTTGTCCGGTCTTGGTGTCGTACAACTCCTGGATGATCGGGCGCACACACACCCCGTGTGCAATGGCGGTCTCGCGGATCAGTCGCGGGTCCACCTTCGCGGAGTCCAACGCGGTACTCATGGAGACACCTCCGGATGGTTGACGGCGAGCTGCTCGATCCACGCCCGCACGTGTTCGGCGTACTCATCCGGACGGCAGTCCGGGCACGGACCGATGCCGGGGAGGTGGCCGCAGTCGAGACACGTCCAGCACTCGAATCGGAGCTTCATGCGGCTTCACCACCCTCCACTGGCCGGAGGCCGCGGGGCGGCGGATAGACCTCGACCATGCCGTTGATGTGGGTGTCGGTGATGAAGGAGAACCGCACCCGCAACGGTTCCGCGACCCCATCGAGGGTCACGTAGCCAACGCCAGGTAGGGACTCTGCGATCTTGTCGCAGCGGGCACCACGGTCGCGGGCACCGTCCCCGAGGATCATCCCGACTTGCTCCGGTTCGCTCAGCCGGAGCGCGAGCCGGGTGGGGAACAGGTCCCGGAACGGCAGGACTTCCTTGCGCGGGTCCTGCAACGCCGCCACCACAGTCACCCCGACCGCGCGGCCCTGGGACAGCAGCAGCGACAGCGCGGCCCTGATGCGCTGTTTGGCTTCCCGATCGGTGATGTAGGCGGTCAGTGAGGCCAGCTCGTCCACCAGGATCACGATGTACGGGTCATCCGGGGTCGGCTCATGCAGTCGAGTGACCCCGCGTAGCCGGGCCTGGCGATCGCGCATGATCGCGACGCCACGTTCCAGGAACTCCGCGAACCCGAGCTCGTACGACCGCTGCTCATCCTCATCGGTGATGGTGTCGTCGCCGTAGCAGTAGCGGGTGAACAACCGTTGCCCGGAGGCGAACTCCATGCCGCCCTTCGGGTCCAGCACCCACAGCGACACCAGGCCGGAACGGATGCCTGGACACAGGGCGTGCACGATGGACCAGAGGACGGAGCCCTTGCCGGAGCCGGTGGCCCCACCGATCAGCAGATGCGTGCCGAGCAGCGCGAGCCGGTAGATTAGCCCGTCTTCCCGCAGGGCGACCGGGAGTGCGAGCAAGTCGGGTGGGTCGGCGGGCTCGAACGGGTCCACCGGATCGGTGAGCGGGTCACGGATGAGGAACCACAGTTCGACCTCACCGTGGAGTTTCCCGGACCGGACGCGGCAGTCGAGGGCTCCGAAGGTCATGGCGAGCTGCTCCGCGGCCTGGGCGTAGTTGTCCAGGACTTGGCCGGGCAGCATCTTCACTCTGACTCGATCCACCGAGGCGGTAGACCGCACCCGTCGCAACCTGGGGAGGAATTCGGTGTCCCGGTAGCGGGCGACCAGCCCGCAGGTGGTCATGGCAGGGTTCCAACCGCGCCGGTACACCCACGCTCGCCGCCACACCGTACGAGCTGGCCAGGCAACCAGACGGCGGTAGGAGGTCGGGTGTTGCCAATACCAGACACCCAGCAGCGCACTGATCGCGGCGATAATCCCGAGCAGCGGCACCGGCCCGTACGTCGCTTGAAGCGCCCACAGACCCGTCACGACACCGGCAGCAACGATTGCGGAGGGATGCCGCAGCAACCAGCTGACGAGCTGGACGGCGCGGCGGATGGTCCAGCCGAGGATCAGCCACGAAACGGCGATCTTGACCGATGCGGGACGCACCTGTACCGGGCCGGTGAGGACGCGTTCTCCGGAGTAGCGGCCCATCATGCGCACCGGCCCTCTTTGACGATGAGGGTGCGGAAGTAGAGCGACCGGTGGTCCTCGTCGCGGTAGACGAAGATGGGCCGGTTGGCCTGGTCGAAGTGGTGTAGCACGATCGCGCGTGAGCTGTCGTGCTCGCCGTAGCGGATCGTCGTGCCGACTCCCCTGCCGAGCCGGGTCACCTTCGGATCAACGTCGGCTCTGTCGAACATGGGGAGTTGACCCAGGCAGGACCGGCACGGGCCGCCCGGTTCGGTGATCGCAGGATCGAGGGTGTTGCAGTTCCCGCAGTGCCGCGCCACCGGCACGCGGGTCTGTCTCTGAGGTTCCCCCCGGAGCGTAGAGGCATCAGCTATAAGGAGAAGCGATGCCAGAGAAGCGGAAGAAGTACGACCGGGAGTTCCGTGAGGGAGCGGTCCGGATCGTCGAGGA
>WHTJ01000153.1 GCA_009377795.1 Propionibacteriales bacterium
CTAGGGCGTCCCAGACATAAGACGCGCCCTGAGCGGCCGGCCGAAGGCGCAGTGGGAAGATGGCCTGGCCATGACCACGCTCCGCGACTCCAGCCGACCGCGGGTGTCTGAGCCGACGCCGCGCGCCGAGGCGGTCGTCGACCTCCGGGCGATCCGGGACAACGTCGCGACTCTGCGCGCCCGCGCGGAGGGTCGGCCGCTGATGGCCGTGGTCAAGGCGGACGGCTACGGCCACGGGCTCGTCGAGGCGGCGGCGGCCGCCCGGGCCGGTGGTGCGGAGTGGATCGGCGTCGCGGTGCTCGAGGAGGCCATGGCGCTGCGGGCCGCCGGCGACACCGGGCCGATGCTGTCCTGGCTCGCGGTCCCGGGCGAGGACGTCACTCCCGCGATCGCCGCGGGAGTGGAGCTGTCGGCGTACTCCCGGTCTCAGCTCGCCGAACTGCTAGGAGCTGCCCGGAGTCTCGGGCAGGTCGTACACCTGCAGCTGAAGGTGGACACCGGTCTCAACCGCGGCGGCATCGCGGAGGTCGAGTGGCGGGAGCTGTTCGCGGACGCGCGGGCCGCCGAGCGGGCCGGGGAGGCCGCCGTGACCGGGCTCTGGTCGCACATGGCGTGCGGGGACGAACCGGACCATCACTCGGTGCCCGAGCAGATCAAGCGGTTCGCGCAGGCGGTGGCGCTCGCCGAGGACGCCGGACTCCGGCCCGGGCTGCGCCATCTGGCCAACTCGCCGACGTTGTTCACCCAGCCGGGCGCGTGGTGGGACATGGTCCGGCCCGGCCTGTCGATCTACGGCCTCTCCCCGATCCCCGACCAGGCGACCGCCGGTGAACTGGGCCTGACCCCGGCGCTGACCCTGCGAACGTCGCTGGCACTGGTCAAGCCGGTGCCCGCGGGTCAGGGCGTCTCGTACGGCCACACCCACGTCACCCAGCGGGACACCGTGCTCGGTCTGGTGCCGCTGGGATATGCCGACGGGATCCCGCGGCACGCCTCGAACGCCGCCGAGGTGTGGGTCGCCGGGCGACGGCGGCCGGTGGTCGGCCGGGTGTGCATGGACCAGTTCATGGTCGACCTCGGCCCGGAGACCACGGTCCGGGCCGGTGCCGAGGTGGTGGTGTTCGGCGCCGGTAGGTCGGGTGAGCCCACCGCGCAGGACTGGGCGGACGCCGCGGGCACCATCAGCTACGAGATCGTGAGCCGGCTCGGCGGCCGGATCACCCGTACCTTCGTCGGGCTCGACTCGTGAGCGCGCGATCGGCGGCCACCCGGGTCGCGGGCGCCACGGCGGCCACGGCCGGGCTGGTGGTCGCGGGCGCCGCGGCCGGATTCCTCACCGAGCGCCGGCTCTACCGGCGGCCGTCCGAGCAGCCGTTCATCGGGCCGGACCTCGGCAGCCTGCGGGGTACGCCGACCACCGTGCGTGCCGAGGACGGCGTCGAGCTCTTCGTGGACGTGGACGACCCGGCCGGCGACGACCCGTCCGGGCTCACCGTGGTGTTCGTGCACGGCTACGCTCTCGATCTGCACAGCTGGCACTTCCAGCGCCAGGCCCTGCGGGGCCGTCACCGGCTGGTGTTCTACGACCACCGGTCGCACGGCCGCTCCAGTCGGTCGAACAAGGAGCGGTGCACCCTCGAGCAGCTCGGCGCCGACCTGCGGACGGTGCTCGACGCGGTCGTACCGTCCGGCCCGGTGGTGCTGGTCGGCCACTCGATGGGCGGCATGACCATCATGGCCCTGGCCGAGCAGAGCCCTGAGCTGTTCGGCACCAGGATCGTCGGCACCGGACTGGTGTCGACCAGCGCGGGCGATCTCGATGCCGTGACGGTCGGCTTGCCGGGCCTGCCCGGCAAGATGATGCACCGGCTCGCTCCCGGTGTGCTGGCCGCGCTGGCCCGGGCGCCGAAGACGGTCGAGTCCGGCCGCCGGGTCGGCAGCGATCTCGGGTACGTGCTCACCCAGAGGTACGCGTTCGGCGCCGAGGTGCCCACGAGGTTCGTGGAGTTCACCGACGAGATGCTGTCCGCGACCCCGATCGACGTGGTGGCGGCGTTCTTCCCGGTGTTCGCGATGCACGACCGGTACGCCGCGCTGGAGGCGATCCGCCGGGTGCCCGCGGCGGTGGTCTGCGGTACGCGCGACCTGTTCACGCCGGTCTCACACAGCCGGGAGCTCGGCCGGAGACTGCCGTCGGCCGACGTGCATAAGCTGGACGGCGCCGGCCACATGGTCATCCTGGAGCGGGCACACGAGGTCAGCCGGGCCCTGGGCGACCTGATCGAGACCGCCCGGCTCGACGGCGCCCGGCAGGACACCGACTCCGGGGTCGAGCGGTGACCGACCTGCGCGTGGACGAGGTCGGCCCGGAGGCCGCCCGCGACCTGGTCGAGGTGGTCCAGGCCGCGTTCGGTGCCCGCCCGCCGCTGGATCCGCCCGCGCCCGCGCTTCACGAGACCGTGGATTCGGCGCGGGCGGCGCTGCGGGAGCACGGAGGGCTGCTGGCGAGGGTGGACGGCCGGCCGGCGGGAGCGCTGCTGTTCGAGCCGGACGGGAGCAGTCTGTGGCTCCGCCGGGTGTCGGTCGATCCGCGGTGGCAGCACCGTGGCGTCGCGTCCGCGCTGGTCGGGTGCGCCGAGGAGGTGGCCGAGGACCGGCGGTTCGCCACGGTGTGCCTCATAGCCCGGCTGGAGCTGCCGGCCACACAGCGGTTCTGGATGCACCGGGGGTACGTCGAGACCGCGCGGGACGGCGTCATGCTGACGTACTCCAAGGCGGTCCCGCTCGACGCGGACGTACCGACGCCGGATGCGACTCGCGAGCTCGGCCGGCGGCTGGCGGACGTCGTACGCGCCGGAGACCTCGTCCTGCTGGCCGGAGACCTGGGGTCCGGCAAGACCACCTTCACCCAGGGGATCGGAGCGGGACTGCGGGTGCGGGGCCCGGTCACGTCGCCGACGTTCGTGATCGCGCGGGTCCATCCGCCGCTCGTGGACGGTGTGCCGCTGGTCCACGTGGACGCGTACCGGCTGGGCGGTCTCGACGAGCTGGACGACCTCGACCTGGACACCTCGCTGGACGACGCCGTGACCGTGGTCGAGTGGGGCGAGGGGCTGGCCGAGCCGCTGTCGAGCCAGCGCCTCGATGTCACGATCCGGCGGCCCAGGGGCGGTACGCCGGGCGGCGCCGCCGACGAGGACGAGGAGTCGCGACACATCCAGATCACACCGGTCGGGCGGCGCTGGGTCGACGCGGATCTCGGACCGCTGCGCGACGCGGTGAGGTCGGGCGGAGGGTCGGTCCCGTGTTGATGCTCGCGTTCGACACCGCCACCCCGGCGATCACGGTGGCGCTGCACGACGGTTGGGCGACGCTGTCGGAGCACCACACCGTGGACGCGAGCCGGCACGGCGAGCTGCTCGCTCCGGCGATCGCCCACGTACTCGAGTCGGCCGGCGCGACCCGGGAGGACCTGACCGGGGTGGCGGTCGGCGTGGGGCCGGGTCCGTTCACCGGGCTGCGGGTGGGTCTCGCGACGGCCCGGACCTTCGGGGCCGTGCTCGGGGTCCCGGTACACGGCGTCTGCACGCTGGACGTCGTCGCCCTCGCCACGGAGGTGTCCGGCCCGTTTCTGGTGGCGACCAACGCACGCCGCAAGGAGGTCTACTGCGCGAGCTATGCAGATCGCGAGACCCGGGTAGGCGGTCCCGAGGTGGCCCGGCCGGCGGACGTGGCGAGCCCGCTGCCGGTGGCCGGGGAGGGCGCGGCGCTCTACCCGGAGCACTTCCCGTCGGCGGTCGCGCCCGAGTACCCGTCCGCCGCGGTGCTGGCCGAGGCGGCGGTACGCCGGACGGTTCCGCTGCTCGAACCCGTGCCGCTGTACCTGCGCCGGCCGGACGTAGCCGAGCCCGGAGCCCGGAAGCCGGTGCTGTGAGCGAGCTTGCGAGCGAACCAGACAACGCAGCGCCTGACACGTGTGGGGCGGGGTTGTGAGCATCGTGATCCGGCCCGCCGTGGTGTCCGACGCCGTCGCCGTCGCGCGGCTGGAGGCCGAGCTCATGGGCCCCGACGCGTGGAGCGAGTCCGCCGTACGCGACGAGCTCACCGGCCCCTTGCGCTGCGCGATCGTCGCCGACCACGTGAGCGACCGCGGCCGGGCCAGGCTGGTCGGCTGTGCGGTCCTGCTCGTCGTCGGTGACACCGCGGACCTGCAGCGGATCGTGGTGGCGAGGTCTCACCAGCGGCGCGGCATCGCAGGCAGGCTGCTCGGACGGGTCCTTGAGGAGGTGGGCGACGAGGTGCGTCGGGTGCTGTTGGAGGTGCGTGCGGACAACGCGGACGGGGTGGGCTTCTACCTCCGCAACGGCTTCACAGAGATCGCGCGGCGTACGGCTTACTACGCCGACGGCGCCGACGCCATCGTCATGCAGCGGCCGCTCGGACCGGGAGCACAATATGCGGGTGGCTGACGAACCGGTGGTGCTCGGGATCGAGACCTCGTGCGACGAGACCGGCATCGGAATCGTACGCGGCTCCACGCTGCTGTCCGACGCGATCGCGTCCTCGGTGGACGAGCACGCCCGCTTCGGCGGCGTCGTTCCGGAGGTGGCCAGCCGGGCGCATCTCGAGGCGATGGTGCCGACTCTGGAGCGTGCCTGCCGGGAGTCCGGTGTGGCGTTGCGCGACGTCGACGCGATCGCGGTGACCAGCGGTCCGGGGCTCACCGGCGCGCTGCTGGTGGGGGTCGCCTCGGCGAAGGCGTTGGCGCTGTCGCTGGGCAGGCCGGTGTACGGCGTGAACCATCTCGCGGCGCACGTCGCGGCCGACCGGCTGGAGCACGGTCCGCTTCCCGAGCCCTGCATGGCGCTGCTGGTCAGCGGCGGTCATTCCTCCCTGCTGCTCGTCGAGGACGTGACCAGCGGTGTCGAGCAGCTGGGGAGCACGATCGACGACGCGGCCGGGGAGGCGTTCGACAAGGTGGCCCGGTTGCTGGGGCTCCCGTTCCCGGGCGGTCCGCACATCGACCGGGAGGCACGTGCGGGCGACCCGGCGTACGTCGAGTTCCCCCGTGGGCTCACCTCTGGCCGCGACATGGAGCGGCACCGCTTCGATTTCTCCTTCTCCGGACTGAAAACCGCGGTAGCCCGGTGGGTCGAGGCGCGGGAGCGGGACGGTGAGCCGGTGCCCGTGGCCGATGTGGCGGCGTCGTTCCAGGAGGCCGTGTGCGACGTACTCGCGCGCAAGGCCGTGGACGCCTGTCGCCGGCGTGGTGTGGACGACCTGCTGATCGGCGGCGGCGTGGCCGCGAACTCCCGGTTGCGGGCGATGACGGAGGAGCGCGCGGGCCGGCACGGGATCCGGGTGCGGGTGCCCCGTCCCGCGCTGTGCACCGACAACGGTGCGATGGTGGCCGCCTTGGGTGCCGAGCTGGTGTCGCGCGGCCGGTCGCCGTCGGCGCTCGACCTCCCGGTCGACTCCACGATGCCGATCACCGAGATCGTGGCCTGATCCGGCCGTGCTCGGGTTGCTGCTGCTCGCGGGTGGCGCGGTGCTGCTGGTCGGCGGCGCGGAGGTCTTCGCCGAGTACGTCGTACGGGCCGCGCGCCGGTGGGGTCTGACCGCGCTGGCACTCGGCGTACTGCTGGCCGGTGCCGAACCGGAGGAGGCCGTGACCGCGGGCATCGCGGCCGCCCGGGACCGCCCCGAGCTGGCCGTGGGTGACGCGATCGGCGCGAACCTCGTGGTGCTGACGCTCGCGCTCGGGATGGCCGCCGTGCTCACCACGCTGCCGGTCAGTGGGCGGGTCCGGGAGTACGCCGCCGGTGCGTCCCTCGCCGGGGTGCTGTCGGTGGCCGTCTTGTACGACGGCGAGGTGTCCCGGGTCGACGGCGGGATTCTGGTCGCGACCTACTCGCTCGCGGTGATCTGGGTCTGGCGTCGCGAGCAGGCGCCGCCGCCGATCGGCGAGCTGTCCGAGGTCGCCGACCCGGACCGGAAGGTCGGTGGCCTGCGGGCGGCGCCGTTCCTGGTGCTGTTGGGGATCGCGGCCATGGTGGTCGGTGGCTGGGTGGCGGTCAACGGGGCCGAACGCCTGGTGACGTCCGCCGGGCTGGACGACACCGGCGTCGGGCTCACCCTGCTGGCGCTCGCTACGAGTGCGGAGATGCTGGCGCTGGTGGCGTCCGCGGCCCGGCGGCGGATCGGGGAGGTCGCGGTGGCCGGCCTGGTGGGCGCGGTCGCGTACAACGCCACGGTGTCGCTGGGGGTGGCCGCGCTCGTCGCGCCGCTGCACGGGGTGGACGACGGTCGCCTGCTCGGTGCCGCCGTCGTGGGTGCGGCGTTGCCGCTGGTCGTCCTGGTTCTGGGCGGCGGCGAGGGCCGTCGGGCGAGGGTTCGCTCTCGTGCCGTGGGCGCGCTGTTGGTCGCGGTCTATCTCGTCGGCGTACCGCTCGTCCTCACGTAGGTCACGTGACAATCGAGGAAGGTCACCGCGATTGCCGTGTTTGAAGTCGTCGGCTAGCCGGTGTCGTGTTCGAGTGGGGGTTGGGGGTGG
>WHTJ01000048.1 GCA_009377795.1 Propionibacteriales bacterium
CGACGCGAACAATCTGCCGACAATGGCCCGTTATCGCCGTTCGAACGCGGCGACGGTGCGGTCGGCGTACGCCGACGAGTCCGCCTTCTCCATCGGACCGTCCCACTCGGTCGGCAGCGGCGCCGCCGCCGGCGCGACCCGGGCGGTGATCAGGTTGAGAGCGGTCTCGGTATGCCCGACCCACAGGTGCTTCGCGCCGTCGACCCCGATCACCTCGGCCTGCGGAATCCGGGAGAACCGCTTGCGGGCCTCCGGCGGCTGCAGATAGTCGTCGTACTCCGGCACGAGCACGGTCATGGGCTTGCCGGAGGCGGCCCACGTGTCGAGGTGCTCGTCGGTGGCGAACCGCAGCGGCGGCGACAGCAGGATGGCCCCCGAGACCGCCGGATCGTTTCCGTACATCAGCGCCAGGTCTGTGCCGAAGGACCAACCCAGCACCCAGATGTCGGGCAGGTCGTGGAACTCGGCGTACTCGATCGCCGCCATGACGTCGTGCCGTTCACCTTCGGTGGCCTCGAACTCCCCGTCGCTGGTGCCCTGGACGCTGCTGGTTCCGCGGGTGTTGAACCGCAGTACGCCGATGCCTGCGAGCGCGGGAAGGCGGTACGACGCCTTGCGGATCAGGTGGCTGTCCATCATGCCGCCGTGCGTGGGCAGCGGATGCAGGCACACCAGTGTCGCGACCGGGTCACGGTCGGCCGGCAGCGCCAGCTCGGCAACCAGGTCGAGCCCGTCGGCCGTATTCAGGGCGAACTGCTGCCGGCGAGCGGGAAGGACGGAATTTCCACGGATCACGGCCATGCTGCGAGCCTACCCGCCGGCCCGCTCGCGCCGAGATCTGCACATTTGGCCGGCCGCTCGCGCCGAGATTGCGTAGTCCCGGAAGCCCCGTGCGGTCTTGCGCCCGAGGTACCCTGCCGTGACGAGATGCTCCAGCAGCGGGGCCGGCGCGAAGCCCGGTTCGCGGAACTCCGCGTAGAGCTGCCGCTGGATCGCCAGCGAGACGTCGTTGCCCACGACGTCGAGCAGCTCGAACGGGCCCATCGGGAGCGCGCAGCCGGTCTTCATCGCGGTGTCGATGTCGTCCGCCGAGGCGTAGTGCGCCTCGAGCATCTTGACCGCGTCGTTGAGGTACGGGAACAGCAGCGCGTTGACGATGAACCCGGCGCGGTCCCCGCATGACACGGCCACCTTGCCCATCTGCACACAGAACGCTCGCGCCGTCTCGGCGACCTCGTCGGAGGTCGCCACGGTCGACACGATCTCCACCAGCTTCATCACCGGGGCCGGGTTGAAGAAGTGCATCCCGACCACGTCGGCCGGACGCCGGGTCGCGGTCGCACACTCGATGATCGGCAGCGACGACGTCGTGGTCGCCAGGATCGCTCCCGGCTTGCAGATCTCGTCGAGGTTCTCGAACAGCGCCTTCTTGACCGCGATGTCCTCGGCCACCGCCTCGACGACCAGATCGACGTCTGCCATCCGTTCGAGGTCGATGGTTCCGGTCAGCCGCGACAGAGTGGCCGCGCGGGCCTCCTCGTCGAGTTTCCCGCGCTGGATGGCCTTTTCCAGGGAGCGTTCGATGGTGCTCCGCACCTTGTCGACCTTGCCCTCGCCCCGACCGACGTACGTCACGTCCAACCCCGCCTGCGCCAAGACCTGCACGATTCCGGTGGCCATGGTGCCCGTGCCCACGACGCCGACGGTCTCGACCGGACGCCGTACCCGCGGCGCGTCCTCGGGCGACGGGGTCTGCGCGTCGTCGACCACAACCGGGGAGTCCGGCGCCTCGTACGTGTAGAAGCCGTGTCCTGTCTTGCGACCGAGCAGGCCAGCTGTGACCATCTGCTTGAGGATCGGCGCCGGCGCGTGCAGCCGGTTACGCCCCTGGCGGTACATCGTGTCCAGGATCTCGTACGCCGTATCGAGACCGATCAGGTCGAGCAGCTGCAGCGGTCCCATCGGATAACCGCAGCCAGAGCGCATGGCTAAGTCGATGTCCTCGCGGGACGCGAAACGCGCCTCGTAGAACGAGACGGCATGGTTGAGATATCCGAAGAGCAGCGCGTTCGCGATGAAGCCCGCCTTGTCGCCGCAGGTGACCGGATTCTTCCCCAGCCGTTCCGCCAGCCGGAGAACGTCCTCGACCACGCCTGGCTCGGTGACCACCGTGCGTACCACTTCGACGAACTGCTGTACCGGTGCGGGGTTGAAGAAGTGCATGCCCACCACGCGACTCGGATGGGAGGTTGCCGCGGAGATCTCGGTGACCGACAGCGAGGACGTGTTGGTCGCGAGTACGGCGTCGGGGTCGACGATCCCGTCCAGAGCACGGAAGATCTCGCACTTCAGGTCGAGGTGCTCGACCACGGCCTCGACTACCAGGTCGCAGTCCTTGACGTCGGCCAGTGCGGTGCTGAACGTGATGCGGTCGAACAGGGCGCGTTGCTCGTCCGTACTGAGCTTCGAGCGCTTGACCGCCCTGTCGGTCGAGTGCTGGATGTGCTCGCGCCCGCGTTCGAGCGTCTCGTCCTTCAACTCCACTCCGACCACGTCGAAGCCGTTGCGCGCAAAGACCTCCGCGATACCCGCGCCCATGGTGCCGAGCCCGACAACGCCGACGGTGGTGAAATCAGGAGTCATGGGCGGAAGTCTCGCATGTTACTCAGGGGTATCCCCGGCCGGGGTGTCCCCGTCGGAGGTGTTCGCGGTCGCGGGTTCGCTGACGGCGCGAATCGTCCCCATCGCGGTCGCGCACAGCGTCTCCCGCTCATCCTTGACGTCGAAGATGTGGCAGCGGCACACGGCCTGGCGGCGGCCCACGTGCAGGACGCTTCCACGCGCGATCAATACGTCACCGACGGCAGGCTCCAGATAGCTGATCTTGTACTCGGAGGTCAGCACGGACGGCCCCAGGACGGAACCGCCAGCGAAGGTCAGCGTGTTGTCCGCCAGATAGGACAGGACGCCGCCGTGCGCGACACCGAACTGCTGCCGCAACTGGGGCCGCAGCGGCAGCCGCAGCTCGGCGCGCCCCGGTTCGAACACGGTCAGCTCGGCGCCAAGCAAGTCACTGAACGGCTGCGCGGCCAGCACTCGCCGGCCCAGATCGGACATCGACTCGGCACCGTCCCATCCTTTGTGACTCATGGTCGCTACCGTAGACGGTCGTGCGCCTCGTGATCACTCGCTGCCAGGTCGACTACGCCGGACGGTTGACCGCTCATCTGCCGATGGCGACCCGGCTGCTCCTGGTCAAGGCCGACGGATCGGTGTCGATCCACGCGGACGACGGCGCGTACAAGCCGCTCAACTGGATGTCCCCGCCGTGCACCCTCCGCGAGGGCACCACTGACGACGGCATTACCGAATGGACGGTCACCGGCAAGAACGGCGATACGCTGCGCATCCTGCTGCAGGAGGTGTTGCACGACTCCTCCCACGAGCTCGGCATCGATCCGGGCCTGCAGAAGGACGGCGTCGAGAAGCACCTGCAGGAGCTGCTCGCCGAGCATCCCTCCTCGCTCCGCGAAGGCCTGTCTTTGGTACGCCGGGAGTATCCCACCGCTATCGGCCCGGTCGACCTGTTGTGTCGGGACGCCGACGGCGCCGCGGTCGCGGTGGAGGTGAAACGGCGCGGCGAGATCGACGGGGTCGAGCAGCTCACCCGCTACCTCGAACTGCTGAATCGGGACCCGTTGCTGGCACCCGTTCGCGGGGTCTTCGCTGCTCAGGAGATCAAGCCACAGGCTCGGGTACTGGCCGGCGACCGCGGGATCACGTGTGTCACGGTCGACTACGACGCGTTGCGTGGGTTGGACGACCCGTCCGCGCGGCTGTTCTGACCGGCAGTGTTCTGACCGACGGCGACCACCCTGGTGTCGGTGCGCCGTCAGGGCGCCCTACGCACCGTCCACGAGCCGCACGACCTCGTCGGCACAACCCCACGAAAGGGTCACCCCTGCCCCGCCGTGCCCGTAACAGTGAATCACCCGTCGCCCATCTGCATAGGGCTCCTCCTCCAGACGCACCTGCGGCCGGGCCGGACGCAGCCCGACTCGGTGGCCGAGCACTCTCGCCTTGGCGACGTCGGGCACGATGCGTGCCGCACGGCGAAGGATCCGCTCGGCGACGTCCGGCTGGGGCAGGGTCGCCCACTCACCCTCGTCATCGGTCCCGCCGACCACCACGTCCTTGCTGCGCGGTACGACATAGGTCGGTCCGCTCCCGTCGAGCCACCAGCGATCCAGCCCGAACTGCTCGACGTACACCACTTGCCCACGCACCGGCCACAACGTCGAGTCACCCGCCAGCGCCCGTCCACCCAGCCCAGCCGCATTCACCACCACCGGCGCATGATTCGGCAGTGCGGCCAGAGCCATCCGCGTCACCGTGCCACCGGCATCAGCGAGCTGCTTTCGCAGCCAGGAGAGATAGCGCGGCATCTCCACCACCGGCGCTCGAAAACGCCATCCGTCCCGATAACCGTCCGGCAGTGTCCGTACCCGCTCCAGGTCCGGGACGGCCGACCTCCACCAAGAGTCCGGCGCCGACTCGTGCAACAGCTCCGTGCCGTCGACCATCGACACCCCCGACTCCGGTCGCTGTTCGGCCAGACGCGTGAACTCGGCGTACGTCCTCTCGCCCCACGCGGTCACCTTGTCGCGGGGAAGTGCACGGTACGGATACCAGAGGGCAGCGGCGACCGCCGACGTAGTCTCGAGCGGAAGGTCACGGGCCAGCACGTGCACATCGTGACCGTTGCGGGCCAGCCGGACCGCACACGACAGTCCGATCACTCCGGCGCCGACCACCAGGATCCGCATAGCGCCAGTCTGCCTCAACAGCACGAAGCCGCGGACGACCGCACGCAGCCACCTCCCCACTTCCCGCCCGCCGTGTATGACCTGCCCGGAGCTTCGGGCAGGTCATACACGGCGGGGACTGATGGTCATGCGATTGCGGCGGCGGGCCGAGACTTATCCACAGGTCGCGCGCCATCGAGCTTCTTCCACAGCTGGCCGGGTACGGTTCGGCCGGAGACGCTCCCTGGGGGAGGCTGCGTCGTATGGAATTCCTGCTGTGGTTCGGTGCCGTGCTCCGACTGGCGCGTCGAGACTCTGATCTGAGTCAGCGTCAACTCGCCCGATGGTCGGGAGTTCCGAAGTCGACGATCGCCGACGCGGAGTGTGCGAGGGGGAGAATCAACCTGCTGTCGGCGATGGAGCTGCTCGCCTGCCTGGGTTACGACCTGAGGATCATCGACCGATCGGGCCATGAGGTTCCGGCCTTCCTCATGGATCAGCGTCGCGACTGCGTCGGCAGACGATTTCCCGCTCACCTGGATCTCATCCCCAAGGGCGACGACCTCGTCGAATGGGAGGAGCGTGAGCGCGCCCGGGATCCTCGGTACAGGCAGTGCCCCCAGCCCTCACGGTGGACCTACCGCTTGAACCGGTTGGCGCGTGATCTGGATCGGATGGATGGATTCTTCGGCGAACTCGGTACGCATCCGCACCCGCCGCCCATGCTCGCGGTCGACGAACTGATAGCGCTGCGACCATCGCTTGCCTACCACCGAGGGGAACCCATTCGCGAGCTTCGCCGCCCATGGACGCTGGACCCGAACGCGCCGTCAGGCCTGGGTCCCCGCGTCCGCCGGTTGTGGGCGGTGGGACGGTCGCCGTAGGCCCATTGCTCGCTGGCCGCCCCGCGCGGACGGTCGCCGTGGATTGCGCCCGGGCAGTCCGTCGCCACCAACCCGTAGCCCGCCCGGCGACGACTACGTGCCGGCGATCGCGGGCGCGGTCGGATCCGATCTGTCGCTGCTCAATTCACGCGCGACGTACTCTTCGATCGCCTCGATATCGTCCTTGGCGCGGGTCACCACGGTCAGCAGGTCACTGATCGTGGACACCTCTTCGACCTGCTCCTTGATGAACCAGTGCATGAACTGCTCGGACGCGAGGTCACCCTCATCGCGTGCGATCCTGGTCAACTCGTTGACCTGCTCGGTGACCCGCTTCTCCTGATCCAGCGCGAGGGTCATCGGCTCCACCAGGTCACCGAACTTGCTGACCGGCGCATCGACACCGGGGATCTCCACCTGCATGCCCTGATCGAGGAGGTACTTGACCATCATCATCGCGTGGTCGCGCTCCTCCAGCGCCTGCGTGTAGAAGAAAGCCGCCATCCTCGGCATCGTCAAGGCGTCGTAGTAGATCGCGCATGCGACGTACTGCTGGTGGGCGGCGAACTCGTTGCCGATCTGCACGTTGAGCCGATCGGTGAAACGCTGCGCGGTCATAGAGCCTCCTTCTCCGTGGACCCAGCGTGGCCCCACATCCTCGTGATGTCCAATCACCCGCTGGGCCTCGATGGGCGACCTCTTAGGTAAGGCACGCCTAACATGCTGATAGGGTCGCGCGCGTGCCGCCGAAGCCGAAGAAGAAGTGTTGCGTCTCGAGGCCGCGCTGCAAGCGCTGCCCGATTCGCCTGCTCAGCGAAGGCCGGCTCCCGGACGGCTACACGGTCAAGAAACGCAAGCTGGTCAAGACCAAGAACAGCAAGAAGAAAACCAAGAAGAAGCCGAAGCCGAAGGATCTGCCCGTCGCCGCCTGAGGCCGTGCCGCTCTACCCCCGCAGAGGCGCGAGGCGATGAGCAGCTCTGATCGCCTCGACGATCTCGATCATCACGCCGGTCAGGTTGAAGTCCTTGGGAGTGAAGACGGCGGCCACTCCGAGCTCACGCAGTGCTTCGGTATCCGCGGCCGGGATGATCCCGCCGACCACCACCGGTACATCGGACAAGCCCTTGGATCGAAGACCCCGCACGACGTCGGGAACCAGCTCCATGTGTGACCCGGACAGTATCGAGACTCCGACGCAGTGCACGTCCTCGGACACGGCCGCCGCCACGATCTGCGCCGACGTGAGTCGAATCCCCTGGTACACAACCTCGAAACCCGCGTCCCGCGCGCGCACGGCGACCTGCTCGGCTCCGTTGGAGTGACCGTCCAGCCCGGGCTTGCCCACCAGGAGACGCAGTCGTCCGCCGAGCTCGTCGCCGGTACGTCGTACCGCCTCACGGACGGCGGCCAGCTCGGCTCCCGCCTCGGCGGCACCCACAGCGCCGGTCACACCCGTCGGAGCACGGAACTCACCGAACACCTCACGGAGCACTCCGGCCCATTCGCCGGTCGTCACGCCGGCTCGCGCCGCGTCGAGGGTGGCCGGCATCAGGTTCACGTCGGACTTCGCGTCCATCCGCAGCCGATCGAGCGCCCCGTCGACGGTCGCGACATTGCGGGTCGCACGCCACTCCTGCACTCCTCGCACGGCCGCGGACTCGGCTTCCGGGTCGGCGGCTTGGATCACCGTGTCGAGATCGGCGGTCAGCGGCGAGGGCTCGGACTCGACATAGGCGTTGACCCCCACGACCTTTTCCTCGCCGGCCTCGATCCGAGCCCGGCGAGCCGAATGCGACGCCACCAACTGCTGTTTCATGTAGCCGGACTCCACCGCGGCGATCGCGCCACCCATCGCCTGCACCCGATCCATCTCCTCCCATGCGCCCGCGATGAGCTCCGACACCTTGGACTCGATGACCGGCGATCCGTCGAAGATGTCGTCGTACTCCAGCAGATCGGACTCGTACGCCAAGACCTGCTGCAACCGCAGCGACCACTGCTGGTCCCACGGTCGCGGCAACCCCAGCGCCTCGTTCCACGCCGGCAGCTGGACCGCGCGCGCTCGCGCCCGCCTCGACAGGGTCACGCCGAGCATCTCCAGCACGATCCGCTGCACGTTGTTCTCCGGCTGGGACTCGGTCAAGCCGAGGGAGTTGACCTGTACGCCGTAACGGAAGCGGCGCAGCTTCGGGTCCTGCACCCCGTACCGGTCCCGGGTGATCTCGTCCCACAGCTCGACGAACGCCCGCATCTTGCAGGTCTCCTCGATGAACCGCACGCCCGCGTTGACGAAGAACGACACCCGGCCGACCACCCGGTCGAAGTCCTCCGGAGCGACCTGCCCGGAATCACGGACCGCGTCGAGGACCGCGATCGCCGTACACAGCGCATACGCCAGCTCCTGTGTAGGTGTCGCTCCCGCCTCCTGCAGGTGATAACTGCATACGTTGATCGGGTTCCAGTTCGGCAGGTAGTTGACCGTATAGGCGATCACGTCGGTGGTGAGCCGCAGCGAATGCTCGGGGGGAAAGGCGTACGTGCCCCGGGAGAGGTACTCCTTGATGATGTCGTTCTGCGTCGTACCGGAGAGCTGCGCCCGCGCCTGGGCCGGCTCGATTCCCGCCGACTCCGCCTGCTCCTCGGCGACCACTTCGTAGAGGGCGAGCAGCCACATCGCGGTGGCATTGATCGTCATCGAGGTGTTCATCTCGGCCAGCGGGATCTGGTCGAACAGCCGGCGCATCTCGCCCAGATGCGGGATCGGCACGCCGACCTTGCCGACCTCACCGCGGGCCAGCTCACCGTCCGGGTCGTACCCGGTCTGCGTGGGGAGGTCGAACGCGACCGAGAGACCGGTCTGGCCCTTGGCGAGGTTCCGGCGGTACAGCTCGTTCGACTCGGTGGCCGAGCTGTGTCCGGCGTACGTCCGCATCACCCAGGGTTTCTCACGCATACGTTGAGAGTACGGCGAACGAAGCCGCGCGCCATCAACTCGTGAGCGGACTCACGCCTCAGACCGCGATGCGTCCCGCGGGCTCCACGTACATGACCCGTCGCAGCCCGGTGACCGCCAGCACGCGGCGCAGGTGTGCGCCGCACCCGCGAAGGATCAGGCGGCGGCCCGTCCGCCGAAGCCGCCGATGCGCACCGGCGAGCACACCCAGACCGGTCGCGTCCACGAGATCGACACCCGAGAGGTCGATCACCACGTCCCCCACGGTGGAGTCGATCAGCCGGTTGAGTCGCGCCCTGACATCGGCCGCGCAGCTTGCATCCAACCGGCCATCGACACCCAATGCCTCCCGGCGTACGACGACATCCATACCCACTCCCCGAGTCGGTGCCAGGCGGGGTACCCCCCACTCCTACCCAGTAGGACGTATCGCGGACGCGGAAAGTTGCCATCGCACCGGAATCTCCCCCGAATCGGCTCCGATGGCCGCCTCGTAGGGTAGGGCGCATGGTCAACCTCACCCGCATCTACACCCGTACCGGCGACGACGGCAGCACCCGGCTGGGCGACATGTCCACGACGTCCAAGACCGACCCTCGCCTGCACGCGTACGCCGACGTGGACGAGGCGAACTCCCAGCTCGGGTACGCCCTCGCACTGGGCGGCCTGGACAGGGACGTCGTCGATGTCCTGACCCGGGTGCAGAACGACCTGTTCGACGTGGGCGCGGATCTCTGTACGCCGGTCGTCGAAAGTCCCAAGACTCCCCCGCTGCGGGTCACACCGGAGTACATCGAGCGGCTCGAGGGCTGGTGCGACCACTACAACGAGCCGCTGCCCGCGTTGCGCTCGTTCATCCTGCCGGGCGGCACGCCGGGGGCCGCGCTCCTGCACGTCGCCCGCACCGTCGCCCGGCGCGCCGAGAGGTCCGGGTGGGCGGCGTACGGCGAGAACGGCGACTCGATGAACGTGCTCGCGATCAAGTACCTCAACCGCCTGAGCGACCTACTGTTCATCCTTGCCCGGTACGCCAACCGCGAGCCGGGCGACGTGCTGTGGAAACCGGGCGGCGACCGCTAGCCTCTAGCCCCTCTTGTGCCGAGATTGCAGTTGTGGTCGATCTGAGATCGACCACAACTGCAATCTCGGCACAAAGGGAACGACCAGAACCGCAATCTCGGCGCGAGGGGGGCGGGTCAGGAACTACGAAGATCCTGACCGGGTGGAGCGGCCTCCAGCCAGGCCAGCATGCCGGTCAGCGCGTCCTCGGACAACGCCAGCTGGACGCTCCCACCGTTCACCCTGCAATCGACGACGATCGCGTCGTCGTACAGCGCGAACACCTCACGCCCCTCCGGACCCCGCCGGTCCACCACCTCGAAGGACGGCCGATGGAAGACCCGCTTGGGGCGCATCGACAGCGAGAAGATCCGGAACCACTCCAGGTCGTCCTCGTGATAACGGCCCATCCCCAGAACCCAACCGCGTCCGGCCCTACGGGGCCGGACGCGGACGCAGAGATCGAAGGTTCCGCCGTGGCGGCCGACCCACCGGCGGCGTATGACCAGCCAGGCCGCGACCGCGACCAGTGCGAAAGCGAACAGGCCGAGGATGTCGAGCGCGTCGGCCCAATCCGGCATCCGCATCGCTCCTTCGTCGCCTCGCGGTCTATTGGGGTCCTTTCTATCGCATTCGAGGCGCTCCCCTGAAACTCAGGGACGCGGTTTGTGGAAACTCGGCGACACCCGTTCGACGCAGACTCAGGACGCTCTCTCGAAGGCCCGAATCCGCGCCTCGGCGCGCCGGATGGCGGCCCGCTGCTCCGGATCGTCGCCCTCACCGGCCTCATGGGCACGCTCGAGATCACGCTTGGCCTGCGCGATGTCGATCTCACTGGACATCTCGGCGTGCTCGGCGAGAATCGAGACCCGGTCATGCGCGACCGACAGGAAGCCCGAGTCGGCCGCCGCTACGCAGTACTCCCCCTCCGGCGTCCGGATCTCCACGATGCCGTCGACCAGCAGCGACATCACCGGCATGTGTCCGGGCAGGATGCCGATCTCCCCCTCGGTGGTGCGGGCGATCACGATGGTCGCCTCGCCCGACCAGACGGTACGGTCGGCCGCCACCAGCTCTACGTGGAGACGCTCTGCCACCTGATCCTCCGGTTCCTCTCCGGTTCCTCGGACTCAGAGCTCCTTCTGGAGCTCAGCCCACTTCTTGTCGACGTCCTCGAGCGTGCCCACGTTGAAGAACGCCTGCTCGGCCACGTGGTCGTAATCGCCGTCGCAGATCTTCCGGAAGCTCTCGACGGTGTCGGTCAGCTTCACGTACGAGCCGGCTACGCCGGTGAACTGCTCGGCCATGTAGGTGTTCTGCGACAGGAACTGCTGGATCCGGCGGGCCCGGTTGACGATCACCTTGTCCTCTTCGGACAGCTCGTCGATACCCAGGATCGCGATGATGTCCTGCAGTTCCTTGTTGCGCTGCAGAATCGACTTCACCCGGGTTGCGGTGTCGTAGTGGTCCTGGCTGATGTACAGCGGGTCCAGGATCCGCGAGGTCGACGCCAGCGGGTCCACCGCCGGGTACAGACCGCGCGCGGCGATCTCCCGGGACAGCTCCGTGGTCGCGTCGAGGTGCGCGAACGTCGTCGCCGGCGCCGGGTCGGTGTAGTCGTCGGCCGGCACGTAGATCGCCTGCATCGAGGTGATCGAGTGGCCCCGCGTGGAGGTGATGCGCTCCTGCAGGATGCCCATCTCGTCGGCCAGGGTGGGCTGGTAGCCCACGGCCGAGGGCATCCGGCCCAGCAGGGTCGAAACCTCGGACCCGGCCTGGGTGAACCGGAAGATGTTGTCGATGAACAGCAGCACGTCCTGCTTCTGCACGTCGCGGAAGTACTCCGCCATGGTGAGCGCGGCCAGTGCGACGCGAAGACGCGTGCCCGGCGGCTCGTCCATCTGGCCGAAGACCAGCGCGGTCTGCTTGATGACGCCGGACTCGGTCATCTCCGCGATCAGGTCGTTGCCCTCACGCGTGCGCTCGCCCACACCGGCGAACACCGACACACCGGAGTGCGCCGTCGCGACCCGGTAGATCATCTCCTGGATCAGCACGGTCTTGCCCACACCCGCGCCGCCGAACAGGCCGATCTTCCCGCCCTGGACGTACGGAGTGAGCAGGTCGATGACCTTGATCCCGGTCTCGAACATCTCGGTCTTGGGCTCGAGGGCGTCGAACGCCGGCGCCGTGCGATGGATGCCCCAGCGCTCCTGGATGTCGAGGTGCTCACCCTCCTCGAGGTTGAGGCACTCCCCGATGGTGTTGAACACGTGGCCCTTGGTCACGTCGCCGACCGGCACCGAGATCGACGCACCGGTGTCCTTGACCTGCGCGCCACGCACCATGCCGTCGGTCGGCTTCATCGAGATGGCACGGACCATCCCATCACCGATGTGCTGGGCGACTTCCAGGGTCAGCGTGCGCTTCTCGCCACCGAGCTCGGTCTCGACCTGCAACGCGTTGTAGATCTCGGGCATCTGGTCACTGGCGAACTCGACGTCGACCACGGGGCCGATGACCCGGGCAACCCGACCGACTCCACCGGCGGCCTCGGCGGCCTGGTTCTCACTAAGCGTGGCAGTCATCTCTCTCTCACTCACTCCCGGCGGTTGCGTCAGCCAGCGCGTTCGCGCCGCCGACAATCTCTGAGATTTCCTGGGTAATCCCGGCCTGGCGGGCCTGGTTGGCGGTTCGGGTGTACTGCTCGATCAGGTCCTGGGCGTTGTCCGTCGCGGACTTCATCGCGCGCTGCCGGGCGGCGAGCTCGGACGCCGCCGCCTGCATCAGGCAGAAGAAGATCCGGCTCTCGACGTACCGCGGCAACAGGTTGTCGAGCACCTCTTCACCCGAGGGCTCGAACTCGTAGAGCGGCAGCACCTCCTCCGAGGTCGGCTCCTCCTCTTCCTCCACGACCTCCAGCGGGAGCATGCGCAGCACCTCCGGCTGTTGGACGAGCATCGACCGGAAGCGGGTATAGATCACGTGCACCTCGTCCACCGGCGCGACCTCGGCCGCCTGGCCCTCGGTGTCTCCGCCGGTCTCGCCGTCCCACCCCGACATGAACGCGGAGATCACCGCGTCCGCGATCTCCCGTGCGTTGTCGTACCGCGGGCTGTCGGAGAAGCCGTCCCAGCTCCGCACGATCGGGCGCTCCCGGAATGTGTAGTAGCCGATACCCTTGCGGCCGGTCACGAAGAGGGAGACCTCCTTGCCGTCCTCGTGCAGCAGCTCGGTCAGGCGCTCGGCCTCCTTGATCGCCGACGACGAGTAGGCGCCGGCGAGCCCGCGATCACTGGTGATGAGCAGGATCGCCGCCCGCTTCGGCTCGGCCTTCTCCTTGGTCAGCGGGTGATCCACGCTGGAGTACGTGGCCAGCGCCGACACCGCCCTGGTGAGCTCCCGGGCGTACGGCGCCGCGGCCCTGGCCCGCTGCTGCGCCTTGATGATTCGCGAGGCAGCGATCAGCTCCATGGCGCGCGTGATCTTCTTCATGTTCTGGGTGGATCGGATCTTCGCGCGATACTCACGAAGCGAGACGGCCATGGTCAGCCTCGTTTCTGCTTGCGGATCTGCTCTTGCTCGACGGCCTCTTCCTCGAGCGCCTCGAACTCCTCATGACCGGCGGAGATCGTCTTCCCCTCGCGGGTCTCGAACTGCTCGTTGAAGGACGTGACCAGGTCCTCCAGGGCCTGCGTCGTGTCGTCGGACATCTCGGCCGACTCCCGGATCCCGCCCAGCAGGCCGTCCTGCTCGGCGCGGACGTAATCGAGGAACTCCCGCTCGTAGCGGAGCACGTCCTCCACCGGAACCGGGTCGAGCTTGCCCGTCGTACCCAGCCAGATCGAGACCGCCTGCTCCTCGAACGGGTACGGCGAGTACTGCGGCTGGCGGAGCAGCTCCATCAGCCGCTGGCCGCGCTCCAGCTGACGGCGGGAGGTGGCGTCGAGGTCGGAGGCGAACATGGCGAACGCCTGCATGTCGCGATACTGCGCCAGGTCGACCTTGAGCGTGCCGGTGACCTTACGCAGGGCCTTCGTCTGTGCGGCGCCGCCGACCCGGGAGACCGAGATGCCGACGTCGATCGCCGGCCGCTGGTTGGCGTTGAACAGGTCGGACTGCAGGAAGATCTGGCCGTCGGTGATGGAGATGACGTTGGTCGGGATGTACGCCGACACGTCGTTGGCCTTGGTCTCGATGATCGGGAGGCCGGTCATCGACCCGGAGCCCATGTCGTCGGACAGCTTCGCGCAGCGCTCGAGCAGCCGGCTGTGCAGGTAGAACACGTCACCGGGGTAGGCCTCCCGGCCCGGCGGCCGGCGCAGCAGGAGGGACACCGCGCGGTAGGCCTCGGCCTGCTTGGTGAGGTCGTCGAACACGATCAGCACGTGCTTGCCGTCGTACATCCACTGCTGGCCGATGGCCGAGCCGGTGTACGGCGCGAGGTACTTGAAGCCGGCCGGGTCGGATGCCGGAGCGGCGACGATCGTGGTGTACTCCAGCGCACCGGCCCCCTCCAGCGCGCTCCGCACCGCGGCGATCGTGGAGCCCTTCTGGCCGACGCCGACGTAGATGCAGCGCACCTGCTGCTGCGGATCGCCGGTGTTCCAGTAGTCCTTCTGGTTGATGATCGTGTCCACCGCGATCGCGGTCTTGCCGGTCTGCCGGTCGCCGATGATCAACTGCCGCTGCCCGCGGCCGATCGGCGTCATGGAGTCGATCGCCTTCAGGCCGGTCTGCAGCGGCTGGTTCACCGACTGCCGTTGCATCACGGAAGGCGCCTGCAGCTCCAGTGCCCGGCGGCCGGAGGTCTCGATGTCGCCGAGCCCGTCGAGCGGGTTGCCCAGCGGGTCGATCACCCGGCCGAGGTAGCCGTCGCCGACCGGAACGGACAGGACCTCGCCGGTACGGCGTACCGGCTGGCCCTCCTCGATGCCGGAGAACTCACCGAGGATCACCACGCCGATCAGGCGGGTGTCGAGATTCTGCGCGATGCCGAGCGTGCCGTCCTCGAACTCCAGCAGCTCGTTCGCCATCGCCGAGGGCAGACCCGAGACTCGGGCGATGCCGTCCATCGCCTCGGCCACGATGCCGACCTCTTCCCGGGTCGCCGTATCCGGCTGGTAGTCGGAGACGAACTGCTGCAACGCGTCCCGGATCTCCTCCGGACGGATGGTGAGCTCCGCCATTGCTGTCCCTCTCGTTGGCTCTCTGTCTGTCTCCCAGCCGGCGTACGGACCGGGATGTGGTCTGTTGTCAGCCGGCCACTCGCCGGCGGGCGTCTTCTACTCTGGTCGCGACCGTGCCGTCGATGACCTCGTCCCCGATCTCCACCCGCGCGCCACCGACGACCTGCGGGTCGACGATGAAGTTCAGGTGGACCGGCCGTCCGTAGTGCCGGTTGAGGGCATCGGCCAGTCGCTGCTTGCTCTGCTCGTCCAGCGGGCTGGCGACCCGGACGGTGGCCACCAGCCGCTGCTGGCGGGCCGCCGCCGTCTTGCCGTACTCCGCGAGCGCGACGCCGAACGAGCGGTGCCGGCCGGCGGTCGCCTGCTGCGCGAGATGCAGGGTCGTGGTGGTGACCTTGCCCTCCACGAGCCTCGCGATCAGCTCCCGCTTCGCCCTCAGCGGAGCGAGCCGGGCGGTGACCGCATCCCGGAGCGCCTTGTCCGCCGCGACCACGCGACCCAGCCGGAACAGCTCGTCCTCGACGTCGTCGAGCTCGCCGCCGCGCTCGGCGTTCGCGACGTGTGCCTCGATGCCCGCCCGCTCGAGCGCGTCCGCGATGTCACGCGGCTGCGACCAGCGCCGTACGACGGCGGCCAGGACGCTCCGCAGCGATTCCGCCTGGAGCCGCTGCTCGAAGAGCCGGCGCGCCAGCGCCTCCTTCAGCTCGGGCCCTGCCGCCGGATCGGTGAGCGCCCGCCGCAGCTGCGGGTTGCCGTCGAGCACGGACACGGCGAAGAAGAGATCGTCGCCGATCCGGGTCAGCTCGCCGCCCGCCGCCAGCGCCTCCTCGACGGTGGCGAGTACGGCGTCGAGAGACTCCGCCGAGATACCCCGCATCAGCGCACCTGACCCATCGCACCCGCGGTGGTGTCCTGGCTCTCGAGCTCGCTGATGAACCGGTCCACGGTACGCCGCTGGCGCTCGTCGTCGGCCAGCGACTCACCGACGATCCGGGCCGCCAGCGTGGAGGCCATGCCCCCGACCTCGTTCCGCAGCTGCTGGAGCACCTGCTGGCGCTCGGCCTGGAGCTGCACGTGACCGGTCTCGACGATCCGGCGCGCCTCGGCCTGCGCCTGCTCGCGCATCTCGGACACGATGGCCGCGCCCTGCTCGCGGGCCTCCTCCCGGATGCGGGCCGCCTCGTGCCGCGCCTCGATCATCTGCTGGCGGAACTGACGCTCGGCCTCCTCGGCGCGAGCCTTCGCCTGCTCGCTCTCCTCGAACTGCCGATGGATCTTCTGCTGCCGCTCCACCATGGCCCGGTTGATCGGCGGGAGGATCCATTTCGCCAGGACGAACAGGATCAGCGCGAACGCGAGCAGCTCGACGATGAAGGTGGCGTTCGGCAGCAGCGGGTTGTCCCCGCCGCTCTCCTCCTCGGCCGCCGCCAGCGGGATGAGGTAGACCGCCTCCGCGATGTTCGTCATAGCCATGCCCTCTATTTCCTGTCTTCCAGTGGCTCCGGACTACGCCAGAACGAACACGAACAGCGCCATGAAGGCGAGGTTGATGAAGTACATCGCCTCCGCCAGGCCGACCGTGAGGAAGAAGATCGTCATCAACCGGCTCTGCGCCTCGGGCTGCCGGGCGATGCCTTGAATCGTCGCGGCACCGGCCAGGCCGTCACCGATGGACGCGCCGACGGCGCCGCCGCCGAGCGCAAGACCACCGCCGACGAACGCGCCGGCCAGCGTGACCGCTTCGTTATCTACTGCCATGTCTCTCCTTGGCTCCGTTTCGCCGGACGTTAGCCCGAGCTCCTCGTTTCTCTTGCAAAAACTACCCTGCGCCTCAGTGCGCGGCCTCCGGTTGTGGTTCGGCGCCGACGGGCTCGGCGTCGGCGCTCTCCTCCTCGACGCTCTCCGTCTCGGCAGGCTCCTCCTCCGCGGTCTCCTCTTCCGCGGTCTCCTCTTCCGCGATCTCCTTCTCCGCGTGCTCCTCGTCGTGCGTCGTGCCCGCCATCCCGAAGTACAGGATTGTCAGCAGGGCGAAGATGAACGCCTGGATCACGCCGATCGCCATGTCGAACAGCTTCCAGAGCACGTTCGGCCCCCAGAGCACCCAGATCGGCATCAGCCCGATCATCGCGATCATGATCCCGCCGGCGAAGATGTTGCCGAACAGACGCAGGGCCAGCGTGAACGGCTTGACGATCTCCTCGAGCAGGTTGAGCGGGAAGAGCACCGGGAACGGCTCGAAGTAGTGCTTGACGTACTGCTTGATCCCGCGCTGCCGGATGCTATAGATGTGCACGCCCACGATCACCAGCAGGGCCAGGGCGTAGGTCAGGTTGACGTCCGCGGACGGTGACACCAGCCAGTGCTGGGTGGGAATCAGCTCCAGCCAGTTCGCGATCAGGATGAAGAAGAAGAGCGTGATGGCGAGCGGTACGACGAACGGGTGCACCTTGCCCAGGCTGTCCTCGACCTGCCGGGTCACCCATTCGACGATGGTCTCCCAGATGATCTGGACCTTGCTGGGCACCTCGTTGCTGATCTTGGACCGCATCCAGAAGCCCACGCCGATCACGACCAGCCCCGCGAGCGCCGTCGACCAGATCGTGTCGACGTTCAGCACGAATCCCTCGATAGGCTCCCACGTCTTGTGGTGGCCGACCTCGATTTCGGTCGATGCGAGCGGCTGTGGGGCACTCATACCTTGCGCAGCTCCTTCAGGAGGGGAATCCCGGTCAGCACGAGGGTCAGGAGGTGGAACGCCGAGAGGCCGATCAGCACGGTGGCGCCGAGCGGCCAGAAGAGCACGGTGAAGCCGAGCGCGACCGCGGTGATCCCCAGCAGTCGCATCAGGGAGGACAGCGCGAACTGCTTGCGGTTGGGGGTGCCGTCACTCTCGATCGAGACCTGCAGGCTGAACTCCGTCAGCAGCAGGTTGGCCAGGCCAAGGAGTACGCCGACGCCCACGAACACACCGATCCGCCACTCGCCGGCCCCCACGGCGATCCAGATCCCGGCGAAGGCCAGCACGGCCGCCAGGATGACCACCCGCCGGTGGTTGGTGACGGTCCGCGTCCAACGCTCCGATCGCTTCACCGGCTCACCTTCCTTCCCTCACCGCGACGCCGTCGCCTAGTCGCGCAGAAACGGACGAATCCGAAACCACGTGCCCATCACTCCGCCACCGATGCCGAGAGCCAGGCCCACCATCGTGAACACAGGCATGGTGTCCAGCCACCCGTCGGCGAGCCATCCGAGACCGAACCCCCCGAGCAGACAGGCGACGTTGTACGCGCCAATACCTATCAAGGCGATAACGTCGAGAGTTTGCTTTCCGCGTTCGTCGTTCAACGCGCGAGCGACTCCTGTCAGACCTGTCAGAGCTATCAGAGGGGACGGCGCAAGAGCCACCGGACCCCGCAGTGGACGGGACGGCGCCGACGCTATCACAGGACCCACCTGCGGATCGGGGTGAGCAGAAGGTCGTCATCTTCGGCGGCCATCCTTGCGTCGGCGACTGCACGAGTCGTCGCGGTCTGAGGTCCTGCGATCCCGGTGGAGAGGTCTCCGCGGATCGCTTGTGAAAACTAGCACAAAGTCCCGGCCGGAGAAAAATCGGCCCTCACGATCGCGGGACCCGCTCCCGGATCCGCCGCGGGTGGCCGAACGTGAGCAGCACGGCGACGACGAGCAGCATCGTCAACCCGAGGACGGACCGCCAGCCGGTGAACAAGGAGACGATCAGCGCGCCGAACGCCACCAGGCTCGCCCACAGGTACATCAGGAGCACGGCCCTTCGGTGCGAATGCCCGATCTCCAGGAGCCGGTGATGGAGATGCCGCTTGTCGGGGGCGAACGGCGACCGGCCGGCACGCGTACGGCGTACGACCGCGAGCACGAGATCAACGAGCGGCACGATCAGGATCGCCAGCGGAAGGAGCAACGGCAGCATGGCCGGCAACAGGCTGGCCTGCGCACCGGCCACGCCCTGGTCGACGCTCGACGGGTCGTACCGACCGGTGAAGGTGATGGCCGAACACGCCAGGATGAACCCGATCAGCAGGGCGCCCGCGTCGCCGATGAACATCCTGGCCGGATAGAAGTTGTGCGGCAGGATGCCCAGGCAGACGCCGATGAGCGCCGCCGTCAGCAGGGCGGCCGGGGTGCTGCGCTCCAGGTTGTTGGCCGCGGCGATGATGTAGCTGTATCCGAAGAACGCCGAGGCTCCGATGCAGACCACGCCGGTGGCGAGGCCGTCCAGCCCGTCCACGAAGTTCACCGCGTTGACGGTCGCGACGATGACCAGAATGGAGAGCAACGCGGCCTGGGTCGGGTCGAGCACCAAGGTCGAGACGCCGGGTATCGGCACCCAGTAGAACTGCACCCCGGCGAGGACGACGATCCCCGCGGCCACCACCTCGCCGGCCGCCTTGGTCACGGCATCCAGCTCGAAGATGTCGTCGATCACCCCGACCGCGCAGACCACCGTGCCGCCCAGCAGCACCACCCAGACGTCCTTGAACATGTTCTCGGTGCCGTCACCGCCGAGGAACGGCAGGTTCCACGCCACCAGCACCGCCACGCCGAGGCCGCCCAGCATCGCGATCCCGCCGAACGTCGGGATCGGAATCGCATGCACGTCCCGGTCGCGCACTTGCGCGACGGCGCCGATCCGGATGGACATCTCCCGCGCCAGGGTGGCGAGCAGAAACGTCGCGGCCGCCGCCACCAACAGGACCAGGACGTACTCACGCATGAGCTCAGCCGGCGTCCTCGGTCGCCGGAACGACCGATCGCAGCTCCTCCAGGCTCAGGGCGCCCGCGCGTACCAGCCGGGGCACGTCGGGGGTGAGATCCACGATGCTCGAGGGGACGCCCTTCGGCGCCGGCCCGTCGTCCAGGTACACCTCGACCGACTCGCCGAGCATCTCCTCCGCCTCGGCCGCGGTCGTGGCCGCCGGTTTCCCGGTCAGGTTGGCGCTGCTCACGGCGAGCGGGCCGGTCCGCGCCAGCAGCGACAGCGCGACCTGCTGGTCCGGCATCCGGATGGCGACCGTGCCCCTGGTGTCCCCCAGGTCCCAGCGAAGCGAGGACTGGTGGCGGCAGATCATGGTCAACGGCCCGGGCCAGAACTTCTCCGCGAGCTCCCGGGCGTGATCCGGTAGCCCCGTGGCCAGGGCGTCCAGCGTCGTACGCGCGGAGATCAGCACCGGGGGCGGCATCTCGCGGCCACGGCCCTTCGCGGCCAGCAGGCGGCGTACGCCGGCCGGGTCGAACGCGTCACACCCGAGGCCGTAGACGGTGTCGGTGGGCAAGACGACCAGCGAGCCCTCCCGGGTCGCGAGCAGGGCCGCCTCGAGCCCGGACTGCAGCTCGTCCGGGTCCGTGCAGTCGTATCGCTGACTCACGCAGCCTCCTTCGACGTCACATGCGAGGTCCATCGTGCCAGGCGCGGCGCGCGGCGGATCACACCCGTCGGGCGGTGACGAATCGGAGGCGTCCGGCGAGGTCGAGGTTGTCCCGTACGCCGGACCATCGTCCGCTCCCCGAGAACACCGCGGGCGCCGACTCGCCCTGCGCGTCGGCGTGCTCGCACCCCACCCAGCCGCCGGGCCGGAGCAGCCTGGCGGCGACCCGCTCGACCTCGCGGATCGCGTCCAGCCCGTCCGCACCCGACCACAGCGCGGCCGCGGGATCGTGGTCGCGGGCCTCGGTCTGCACCGCGTCGTACGCGTCCAAGGGGATGTACGGCGGATTCGACACCACGACGTCGACCGTGCCGTCGAGATCGGCGAACGCGTGCGCCATGTCGCCGTGGCGCAGGTCCACGCCGGTCCCGGTGAGGTTGCGCTGCGCATACGCGAACGCCTCCCCGTCCAGCTCCACGGCATGGACGGCGGCCTCGGGAACCTCCGTCGCCAGCGCCAGCGCGATCGCCCCGGAGCCGGTGCCCAGGTCGACCACGCTCCTTCGCGCCGAGATTGGGAGGTCACGGAGTACGTCGATCGCCCACCCGGCCAACAGCTCGGTCTCCGGCCGGGGGACGAACACCCCGGGACCGACCTCGACCTCGACGTACCGGAACGGCGCGCTCCCCACGATGTGCTGCAGCGGCTCCCGCCCCGCCCGCCGCTCCACCAGGCGCCGATAGCGCTCCAGCTGCTCCGCCGACAGCTCCCGGCCCGAGGCCAGCCGGGAGCGCGAGACGTCCAGCACGTGGGCGAGCAGCGCCTCGGCGTCATGCCGAGGCGCGTCGACCCCAGCCGCCTCCAGGGCGGCGACCGCCTCGGCCAGCTCCCCCGCCAGCCCCCCTTCGCGCCGAGATTGCACATCTGGTCGACCAGATGTGCAATCTCGGCGCGAAAAGGTCTCAGACACCGGACTCGACGGCGGCCAGGCGATCGGCCAGGTCGGCCTCGACGCAGGTCTGGATCACGTCGTCCAGGTCGCCGCCGAGCACCTGGTCGAGGTTGTACGCCTTGTAACCGACTCGGTGGTCGGAGATCCGGTTCTCCGGGAAGTTGTAGGTGCGGATGCGCTCGGACCGGTCGACCGTGCGTACCTGGGAGCGGCGCGCGTCGGCCGCCGCGGCGTCGGCCTCCTCCTGCGCGAGCGTCAGCAGCCGGGCGCGCAGGATCCGCATGGCCTGTTCGCGGTTCTGCAGCTGGCTCTTCTCGTTCTGGCAGCTCACCACGATCCCGGTGGGCAGGTGGGTGATCCGGACTGCGGAGTCGGTGGTGTTGACGCTCTGCCCTCCGGGGCCGGAGGAACGGAAGACGTCGATCCGCAGGTCGTTCTCGTCGATCTGTACGTCGATAGGCTCGGCCTCGGGCATCACCAGGACGCCTGCCGCGGAGGTGTGGATCCGGCCCTGCGACTCGGTGACCGGTACCCGTTGCACCCGGTGTACGCCGCCCTCGAACTTCAGCCGGGCGTACGGCGCCTCGCCCGGCTCCGGACTACCCTTCGCCTTCACCGCCACCGTCGCGCTCCGGTAACCGCCGAGACCGGACTCGGTGGCGTCCAGGACCTCGGTCCGCCAGCCCCGCCGCTCGGCATAACGCAGGTACATGCGCAACAGGTCACCGGCGAACAACGCCGACTCCTCGCCGCCCGCGCCCGCCTTGATCTCCAGCAGGGCGTCCTTGCCGTCGGCCGAGTCCCGGGGAACCAGCAGGTGCCGCAACCGCTCCGCCGAGACCACCAGCCGGTCGGCCAGCCGGGCCGCCTCGTCGGCGAAGGCGTCGTCCTCGTGGGCCAGCTCCCGCGCGGCCTCCGCGTCGTCCGCGGTGGTCTGCCACTCCCGGTAGGCGCGCACGATCGCGCTGAGCTCCGCATAACGCTGGCTGAGCCTGCGAACCAGGGCCTGGTCGCCGTGGATCCCGGGCTCGGCCAGCCGTCGCTCCAGCTCGGCGTGTTCGCCGATCAGCGAGTCGACCGCCTCGAACATGACCCACCTTCCTTCGCCGGCATCGCCTTGTCCGGCCCAGCGGTCCCTGGCTGAGTTGTCCAGGACAGGACGACGGCGCCGACCCCACGAGAGCTGATGTCTCGGCGGTCGGCGCCGTACGTGAGCTACTTGGCCGGCTGCTTCTTGGCGTAACGCTTCTCGAACCTGGCCACGCGGCCGCCGGTGTCGAGGATCTTCTGCTTGCCGGTGTAGAAGGGGTGGCAGTTGGAGCAGACGTCGGCGTGGATGACGCCGTTCGCCGCCGTGCTCCGGGTGGTGAACGTGTTGCCGCAGGTGCACGTCACCTGCGTCACCACATACTCGGGATGAATGTCTGGCTTCATCGGTTTCCTTTGCTCTCCGGGCCGCCGGGTCGACGCGGTTTCTCCGCACGTCGTGAACCGGGACCTCTCACACCAGTGTGCCATCGGCCTCAATGGCCGGCCAATCGGCGAGCGCCGTGCGCTGCGGCTAGTCGCCGTCGTCGGTACGGCGGCCGTTGCTCGCGGTCGGCGTTGTCTTGTTCACCTGCAGCAGGAACTCGGTGTTGGACTTGGCGTCCTTGAGCTTGTTCAGTAGCAGCTCCAGAGCCTGCTGACCCTCGAGCGCGGCCAGGACGCGGCGGAGCTTCCAGGTGATGGCCAGCTCGTCCTTGCCCATCAGCAGCTCCTCGCGGCGGGTACCCGACGCGTCGACGTCGATGGCCGGGAAGATCCGCTTGTCGGCGAACTCGCGCCGCAACCGCAGCTCGGAGTTGCCGGTGCCCTTGAACTCCTCGAAGATCACCTCGTCCATCTTGGAGCCGGTCTCCACCAGCGCGGTCGCGAGGATGGTGAGCGAGCCGCCGTCCTCGACGTTGCGGGCGGCCCCGAAGAACCGCTTGGGCGGGTAGAGGGCCGAGGAGTCCACGCCACCGGACAGGATCCGCCCGCTGGCTGGCGCGGCCAGGTTGTACGCGCGCCCGAGGCGGGTGATCGAGTCGAGGAGTACGACGACGTCGTGCCCGAGCTCGACCAGTCGCTTGGCGCGCTCGATGGACAGCTCCGCGACCGTGGTGTGGTCGTCCGCCGGCCGGTCGAAGGTGGAGGCGATGACCTCACCCTTGACCGTGCGCTCCATCTCGGTGACCTCCTCAGGGCGCTCGTCGACGAGCACGACCATGAGATGGCACTCGGGGTTGTTCGTGGTGATCGCGTTCGCGACCGCCTGCAGCACCATCGTCTTGCCGGCCTTCGGCGGCGAGACGATCAGCGCGCGCTGGCCCTTGCCGATCGGCGCCACGATGTCGATGACCCGGGTCGTGAGCTGACCGGACTCGGTCTCGAGACGCAGCCGGTCGGCGGCGTACAGCGGGGTGAGCTTGTTGAACTCGACGCGGTTCTTGGCGACCTCGGCGTCGGCGCCGTTGATGGTGTCCAGGCGCACCAGCGGGTTGTACTTCTCCCGCCGCTCGCCCTCGCGGGGCTGGCGTACCTGACCGGTGATCGCGTCGCCCTTGCGCAGGCCGAAGCGGCGCACCATGGACATCGAGACGTAGACGTCGTTCGGACCGGGCAGGTAGCCGCTGGTCCGGACGAAGGCGTAGTTGTCGAGGAGATCCAGGATGCCCGCGACCGGGAGGAGTACGTCGTCCTCGGCGATGGTGGGCTCGGAGTCGTGCTGGCCGCCGGTTCGGCGGTCGCGGTTGCGGCCGCGCCGACGGCGGCGGCTGCCCGCGCCCTGGTCGCGGTTTTGACCGCCCTGGTCGCGGTTTTGCCCGCCCTGGTCGCGGTTTTGACCGCCCTGGTCGCGGTCCTGACCCCCCTGCTCGCGGTTGTCCCGCTGCCTGTGGTCCCGGCCCTGCTTGCCGCCCTGGTCGCGGTTGTCCTGCTGCCTGGACTCGCGGCCCCGGACGTCGCCGGACGCAGCGGCGCCCGGCGGCTCGGTCACCCCCGCGGTGTCGCTGGAAGTCTGTGTGGAGCCGTTCTTCTCCGGCTCCTTCGGAGAGGTCTCGCCAGTGCGTGCGCTCGCGTCGGCCGCGGGGCGCTGCCCGCCCTGCGCGGCCTGGATCGCCTCGACCAGCTGGCTCTTGCGCATCTGCCCAGCACCTTTGATGCCCAAGCCACCGGCGAGTTGCTTGAGCTCAGGGAGCAGCATCGCGGAGAGACCGCTGCCCTTGCGGCGCCGATTCGAGGTCGACTCGCTGGTCGACTCCTTCGCATCGTCGGCCTGCACGGGAGCTGTGGTAGTGGTGTCTGTCACGTGAGGTCCTTCCCACGTCGGCGCTTCGGGTGTGACGCCCGGGCGCCTCGGATCGGCGGATTTGCGTGGTGGCAATTCCGCGAGTGTGGTGCGGAACGCGCCGGATTGGCGTGATTCCGGTGAACTCCCAACTTCGCCGTCTACATCGTAGGTAGCGGCATCCAAATGTTTCGGATCTTGAGAGCGTCACCCCCGACCGGGGTGTGCATGCACGACAGTATCACCCTTCGGTGCCGTTGTGCTCACCCCTGCCAACAACCGAGGTCAGTGAACTATTCCACACTCTCCACGGAGGCCCCCTCCGGATCGATCTCGCACGGTTCGACTCGCCAGTCGGAACCCGCGATTGTACCCACCTCGGCCGCACCAGAAGCGCTGGTCAGCGCCAGGACCGTCGGCCCAGCCCCCGAAACCACGGCGGCGACGCCCCGGGCCCGGAGCGCATCGATCAGCTTCGCGGACGGCGCCATCGCGGCCGAGCGGTACGGCTGGTGCAGCCGGTCCTCGGTGGCCGCGAGCAGGAGGTCCGGATGCTGGGTGAGCGCGGCGACCAGGAGCCCGGCACGGCTCGCGCTGAACGCCGCGTCGGCATGCGGGACGGTCGCCGGCAACAGCCCGCGCGCCGCCTCCGTGGACATCGGCTGCGCCGGGACGCAGGCGACCACGACCACGTCCGGGTGCGGCCGCAACGAGGTCGCCCGGGCCCGGTCGCCGTCCTGCCAGGCGACGGTGAAACCGCCGTAGATGCACGCGGCGACGTTGTCCGGGTGGCCCTCGAGCTCCGCGGCCGCCTGGAGTACGTCGGTGTCGTCGACCGCCGCCGGGCTCTCGGTGCCCAGCACCCGAGCCGCCATCAGCCCGGCCACGATCGCACTGGCCGACGAGCCGAGGCCCCGGCTGTGCGGAATCCGGTTCCGGCAGGCCAGCCGCAGCCCGGGCGGCTCGCCGCCCCACAGCCGCAGCCCGGCGCGCAGCGACGACACGACGAGGTGCGACTCGTCCCGGGGTACGGCGTCCGCGCCCTCGCCGGTGACCTTGACCTCCAGCCCCGCGTCGACCACGGTCACCGTGACCTCGTCGTACCATCCGAGCGACAGGCCGAAGCTGTCGAAACCGGGCCCGAGGTTGGCGCTGGTGGCGGGCACCCGCACCCGAACCTGACGTCGCACGAGGTCAGCCCAGCCCGGCCGCGCGCGCAGCGGCCTCGACGTCCGGGTCGACGACCTGGTCCACCAGGTCGCGGGAGGACAACGCGGTGTCGATGTCCTTGAGCCCGTGCCCGGTGACCGTGATGACGACCGTCTGGCCACGCTCGACCAGTCCGGCGTCCCCGCTCGCCAGCAGGCCGGCGACGCCGGCCGCGGAGGCGGGCTCGGCGAAGACGCCGTCCCGCGAGGCCATCGCCCGCTGCGCGGACAGGATGTCGTCGTCGCGCACCGCCTCGATCCGGCCGACGGACTCGTCCCGTGCCTTCTCGGCCAGCCGCCACGACGCCGGGTTACCGATCCGGATCGCGCTCGCGACGGTCTCCGGGCTCCGGACCACCTGACCCTGCACGATCGGCGCCGCACCCTCGGCCTGGAACCCCCACATGCGGGGCAGCGAGGACGCCCGGTCGTGCTCGCGGTACTCGCAATATCCCTTCCAGTACGCCGAAATATTGCCTGCGTTGCCCACCGGAAGCAGGTGCAGGTCGGGTGCTTCACCGAGCTCGTCGACGACCTCGAACGCGGCCGTCTTCTGACCCTCGATACGCACCGGGTTGACCGAGTTCACCAGCGACACCGGGTATCGCTCGGCGAGATCGCGCGCGATGCGGAGACAGTCGTCGAAGCCTCCGCGCACCGAGACGACGCGGGCGCCGTGTACGACGGCCTGCGCCATCTTGCCGCGCGCGATACGACCCTCCGGAATGAGCATGACCGGCTTCAGGCCGGCCCGGGCGGCGTACGCGCTCATCGACGCCGACGTGTTGCCGGTGGACGCGCAGACGACCGCCTCGGCGCCTTCGGCCAGCGCCGCCGAGATGGCCACGGTCATACCGCGGTCCTTGAACGAACCGGTGGGATTGCACCCCTCGACCTTGAGCCACACGTCGCAGCCGGTACGGCGAGACAGCCAGTCGGACCGCACCAGCGGCGTGCCGCCCTCGCGCAGGGTCACCACCGGACCGTCCGGTTCGATCGGCAGCCAGTCTCGGTACTCCTCGATCACACCGCGCCAGGCACGCGGGCCACCCGGGCCACCCGTCACTCGGGCTCCCCCTCCACTCGCATCACCGAACTCACCTCACGCACCGTATCGAGGCTCTGCAGCCGCCGCACGGTCCGGGCGAGGGCCGCGTCGGTCGCGGTGTGGCTGACGATGACCAGCTGGGCGTCGTCGCCGCGTCCCTCCTGCCGCACGGTCTGGATCGAGACGTCGTGCTCGGCGAACTCGTGCGCCACCGTGGCGAGGACTCCCGCGCGGTCGTCGACGTCCAGCGCGATGTGGTAGCGGGTGCGGGTCTCGCCCATCGGCAGCACCTCGCATTGGGCGTACGCCGACTCGCCGGCCCCGCGCACCTCCTGCAGCCGGTTGCGCGCGACGGTCACCAGGTCGCCGAGGACGGCACTGGCCGTCGGTGAGCCGCCCGCGCCCTGGCCGTAGAACATCAGCTGACCCGCGGCCTCGCTCTCGACGAACACCGCGTTGAAGGCATCGCGCACGTTCGCCAGCGGGTGGGTGCGGGGAATCATCGCCGGATGCACCCGTGCGGAGACCGCCGGGCCATCGGGCAGCTGGACCCGGTCGCAGATCGCCAGCAGCTTGACCACGCATCCCATCTCGCGGGCCGAGGCGATGTCCGTCGCGCTGACGTCGGCGATGCCCTCCCGATGCACGTCTGCCGCGTTTACCCTTGTGTGGAAGGCCAAACTGGCCAGGATGGCGGCCTTGGCCGCGGCGTCGAACCCCTCGATATCGGCGGTCGGGTCGGCCTCGGCGTAGCCCAGCTGCTGCGCCTCCTCCAACGCCTCGGCGAACCCGGCGCCGCTGGTGTCCATCCGGTCGAGGATGAAGTTCGTGGTGCCGTTGACGATGCCGATCACCTTGTTCACCGTGTCGCCGGCCAGCGACTCGCGCAGCGGCCGCAGGATCGGGATGGCGCCGGCGACCGCGGCCTCGAAGTAGAGGTCACGGCCCGCCTTCTCGGCGGCCGCGAACAGCGTCGCGCCGTCCTCCGCGAGCAGCGCCTTGTTCGCGGTGACCACCGAGGCGCCGTGCTCGAGCGCGGCGAGGATCAGCGTGCGCGCGGGTTCGATGCCACCCACGACCTCGATCACCAGGTCCACGTCTTCGCGGGTCACCAGGGCATGGGCATCCGCGGTGAACAGCTCCGGAGGTAAGGGTAGGTCGCGGGCGATCTGGGGACGGCGCACCGCGATGCCGACCAGCTCCATGGGTGCGCCGATCCGCGCCTCGAGGTCGGCCGCCTGGGTGGCGATGATGCGCGTGACCTCGCTACCGACATTGCCGCAGCCGAGCATCGCGACTCGCAGCGTCCGCGCGTTCATTCACCACACCTTCCATCATCCGGACAAACCGTCTCAGGATACGTCGAGACGCAGCAGGTCTTCCTCGGTCTCACGGCGTACGACGAGCCGCGCGGCGCCGTCGCGCACCGCCACCACGCCGGGCCTCGGGACGTGGTTGTAGTTGTTGGCGAGCGACCAGCAGTACGCCCCGGTCCCCGGTACCGCGATCAGGTCGCCGGGCGCGAGGTCGGCGGGCAGGAACTCGTCCTTGACCACGATGTCCCCGGACTCGCAGTGCTTGCCTACCACCCGGCCCAGGACCGGGCCCGCGTCGGACCGGCGGGAGGCGACGGTGCACGAGTAGTCCGCGTCGTACAGCGCCGCCCGGATGTTGTCGCTCATGCCACCGTCGACGGACGCGTAGAGCCGGGACGCCCCGGCGTCCAGTGCGACCGTCTTGACGGTCCCGACCTCGTAGACCGTGCACATCGACGGCCCGACGATGGCCCGA
This sequence comes from Propionibacteriales bacterium, assembly GCA_009377795.1. GTDB lineage: Bacteria > Actinomycetota > Actinomycetes > Propionibacteriales > Nocardioidaceae > WHTJ01. Next base: position 28,603 of record WHTJ01000048.1, read on the forward strand.
CCGGGCTCGACGGACAGCACGGGAACGGGTATCCCGAGCGCCTTGCACTCGTGCTCGACGATGCCGCGCAGGCCCTCGGCGAGCCGCGCCGGTGTTTCCGGGTCGTCCTGTGTCGTGTACGCGATGCCGAACCCGCCGCCCAGGTCGAGCTCCGGGCAACGGAAGCCCAGCTCGTCCAGAATCCGTGCGTGCAAAGCGAAAACCCGGCGTGCGGACACCTCGAACCCGGACGTGTCGTAGATCTGCGATCCGATGTGCGAGTGCAGGCCGATCAGGTTCAGATGGTCGTCGGCCAAGATCCGGCGTACGGCCTCGAGCGCCTCACCCTCGGCGATCGACAGCCCGAACTTCTGGTCCTCGTGCGCGGTCGCGATGTACTCATGGGTGTGCGCCTCCACGCCGACGGTGGCGCGCACCATGACCGAGGCGACGGTGTCACGTTCGGCGGCGAGCCGTGACAGGCGTTCGATCTCGGTGAACGAGTCCACGATGATGCGGCCCACACCGGCGTCGAGCGCCCGGGACAGCTCGGACTCCGACTTGTTGTTGCCGTGGAAGCCGATCCGGGCCGGGTCGAACCCCGCCCGCAGCGCCAGCGCCAGCTCGCCGCCGCTGCACACGTCGAGGTTGAGCCCCTCCTCGGCGATCCAGGACAGGACGGTCGTACACATGAAGGCCTTGCCGGCGTAGTAGACGTCGAAGCCCTCGAAGCCGTCCCGGAACGCTCTGACCCGGGTACGGAAGTCGACCTCGTCCAGGACGTACGACGGAGTGCCGAACTCGGCTGCCAGGTCGGTGAGCGCGACCCCGCCGACCTCGAGTACGCCGTCGGGCCGCTTCCGCGCGGTCGACGACCACAGTGCGGGCACCACGTCGTTGACGTCACCCGGCGGCCGCAACCAGGACGGCCCGCGGTGTCCGATGTCGGCGTGCAGGGCACCGGCCTCGTGTGCGCGCACCCGCCTCACATCCGTTCTGGCGCGTGGACCCCGAGCAACCCCAGCCCGTTGGCCACGACCACGCGGGTCGCCTCGACCAGCAGCAGCCGCGCCGCATGCAGGGGCGTCGGCTCCTCGTCACCTCGCGGAAGGACACGGCATTCGTCGTAGAACTTGTGAAAAGTGGCCGCGGTGTCCTCGAGGTAACGCGCGATGCGATGCGGCTCGCGCAAGTCGGCCGCCTGCTGTACGACGCGCGGATACTCACCGAGGGCGCGGAGCAGATCGCCCTCCCGCTCGTGCGACAGCAGACCCGGGTCGAACTCGTCACCGGCCGGCGCAACCCCGAGATCGGCCGCGTTGCGCAGGATCGAGGCGAGCCGGGCATGGGCGTACTGCACATAGAAGACCGGGTTGTCGTTGGCCTGCTTCGCCCACAGGTCGAGGTCGATCTCGATCGTGGAGTCCATGGAGTACCGGGTGAGCGCGTAGCGCGCGGCGTCGATGCCGATCGCCTCGACCAGATCCTCCATGGTGAGCACGTCGCCGGCCCGCTTGCTCATCCGCACCGGCCTGCCCTCGCGCAGCAGGTTCACCATCTGCCCGATGATCATCTCGAGGTTGCGGTCCGGGTCGTCGCCGAACGCGGCCGCGAGGGCTCGGTAGCGGTTGATGTAGCCGTGGTGGTCGGCGCCGAGCAGGATCACCACCCGGTCGAAGCCCCGGCCGCGCTTGTCGAGGTAATAGGCGGCGTCGGCGCAGATGTACGTCGGGCGGCCGTCGCGGCGGACGAGCACCCGGTCGCGGTCGTCGTCGTACTCGGTCGACCGCAGCCAGAGCGCCCCCTCGGACTCGTACGTCAGCCCGCCACCGCGCAGCCGCTCCACGGCCTCGTCCACCTCGCCGGAGTCGTGCAGGTCCCGCTCGGAGAAGTAGACGTCGAAGTCGACCCCGAAGTCGTGCAGCGAGCGCTTGATCTCGTCGAACATCAGCCCGACGCCCTCGGCCCGAAATACCTCCTGGGCGTCGTCGTCGGGGAGGCCCTTGACGTCGGGACGGGCCCCCACGACCTGCTGCGCGATCTCCTCGATGTAGGCGCCCGGGTAGCCGTCCTCGGGAACGTCCTCACCCCGGGAGCGGGCGAGCAGCGACCGGGAGAACCGGTCGATCTGCGCGCCGTGGTCGTTGAAGTAGTACTCCCGGGTGACGTCGGCCCCGGCCGCGGCGAGGACCCGCGCCTGAGCGTCGCCGACCGCGGCCCACCGCGTCGAGGCCAGGGTCAGCGGACCGGTGGGGTTGGCGGACACGAACTCGAGGTTGACCCGCTCCCCGCTCAGGGACCGGGAGGTGCCGTACGCCGTACCCGCGCGCACGATCTCCCGGGCCAGCTCACCCTGCGCGGCCGCCTCCACCCGGACGTTCAGAAAGCCCGGGCCGGCGACCTCGGCCGCCTTGACGCCGTCGGCGTCGGCGAGCCGGTCGGCGAGCCGCTGGGCGAGCTCCCGCGGAGGCAGGCCGGCCTGCTTGGCGAGCTGCAACGCCACGTTGGTCGCGTAGTCGCCGTGCTCCTTGACCTTGGGACGCTCCACCTTCACCCGCTCCGGCACTGCGGGCAGGGTCAGGTCACCGGACCTCACCAGTTCGGCGAGGGTGTCCCGGATGGTCTGGGAGAGCTGTTCTGGCGTCACCGGTCCAGACTATCCGCGCCCGCATGCGGCCGGCGCCGCGTCTCGGATCGCGCGCCGTGACCGTGCCCTTTGCGTGGCGCGAAATGGCTGCGATTTCCCAGATTCGGCGACCAGGACGCGCCACGCAACGGCTCAGCGGGGCGGGCCGGCGACGACGTTGCGCAGCGGCTCACCGGCGGCGTACCGGGCGAGCTGCTCGCGTACCAGCGACGTGATGCGCGGGGGGAAGGCGGTCGACGGGCCGCCCCGGTGCGGAGTGATCAGCAGGTTGGGTGCGGACCACAGCGGATGACCCGCGGGCAGCGGCTCGGGGTCGGTGACGTCCAGCGCGGCCCGCAGCCGGCCGGAACCCAGCTCGGCGACCAGAGCGTCGGTGTCGACCACGGCGCCGCGCGAGACGTTCACCAGGAGCGCGCCGTCCTTCATCCGGGCGAGGAACCCGGCGTCGACCAGGCCGGCGGTCTGGTCGTTCGCCGGAATGAGCAGTACGACGACGTCCGCTCTCGGCAACAGCTCGGGCAGATCCTGCGAGGAGGACACCCCGGGCCGCGCGTTCCGCGCGACCCGCAGTACGTCGCACTCGAACCCGGCCAGCCGCCGTTCGAGCGCCTCGCCGATCGACCCGTACCCCACGATCAGGACGGTCCGGTCGGCGAGCGAGTCGTCCCAGGTGTCATGCCGCAGCCACTCGCCCCGGGCCTGCGCATGGACCGCGGGCGGGATCCGGCGGTACGACGCCAGGATCAGCGTCATCGCCAGCTCCGCGGTCGAAGCGTCGTGCACACCGCGCGCGTTGCACAACGTGACCTGGTCTCCCAGGAAGGGCAGCAGGTCCTCGTACCCCGCGGTCTGTGCCTGCACCACCTTGAGCGCGGGCATCCGGCGGATGATCTCGCGGACCTGCGGGTCCTTCGCCAGGTAGTCCGGCACGTAGAACTCGACGTCCTCGACCGAGTCGGGAGGTACCGACCCGGCCTTGAAGAAGTCGGCCTGTACGCCGTCCGGAAGACCGCCGAGCAGGTCACCCGGCCGTTCCCATGGCAGCCAGACCCGCATTTCACCACCACCACCAACCGTCGTAGGGCGCTCGATCACCGGTCCAGGCTATCGACGCCAGGCCCTACGATGCGACGACGGACAAGGAGACGGCTATGACATGGACGACGAGTGACATCGGGGACCTGACCGGCCGGACGGCGGTCGTGACCGGGGCGAACGGCGGGCTCGGGCTCGAGACCGCGCGTGCACTGGCCGCCGCGGGAGCGCACGTCGTGCTGGCCGCCCGGAACCCGGCGAAGACGGACGCGGCGGTCGAGGACATCCGGTCCGGTAACCCGGAAGCCTCGCTGGCGACCGTGCCGCTCGACCTGAGCTCGCTGGAGTCCGTGCGTACGGCGGCCTCGGCGATCCTGGCCGACCACGACCGGATCGACATCCTGGTGAACAACGCCGGCGTGATGGGCATCCCGGAACGGCGTACCGCCGACGGCTTCGAGATGCAGTTCGGCGTGAACCACCTCGGCCACTTCGCGCTCACCGCGCGGCTGCTGGCCGGGTTTGGCCGTGCACCGTCCTCGCGGGTGGTCACGGTCACGAGCACTATGCACCATCTGGGTCTGGCAGTCGACCCCGAAAACCCTGATCTCGAAGGAAAATACGACCCCTGGCGCGCCTATAGCCAGTCCAAGCTGGCCAACTACCACTTCGGCATCGGGCTGCATCGCAGGTTTACCGAGGCCGGCGTACCGGTGTCGAGCATCCTCGCGCACCCCGGACTGTCCAACACCGACCTCCAGCGCACCAGTGTCGAGGAGACCTCCGGCGGGTTCACCCAGCGGGCGGCCAGGTTCCTCGCGGCGACCACCGGGATGTCGGCGGCCCGTGGTGCACTCCCCCAGCTGCGTGCGGCCACCGACCCGGCGGCGGGCGGCGGCGAGCTGTACGGCCCGCGGTTCTTCAACTTCGGCGTACCGGTACGCCGGCCGGTCCTGCGGGTGGTCGGGCTCGACCGGGCAATCGAGCGGCTGTGGACCGTGTCCGAGCGGGCCACCGGGCTCCGGCTCGACGTCGACACCATCCGCAACGCGGCGACCCGCTAGCTTCCTCGCACCCCCGTCCCCCTCGCACCCCCGTCCCCCTCGCACCCCCGTCCCCCTCGCACCCCTGTCACCCTCGCGCCGAGATTGCAGAAGTGGTCGATCCGAGATCGACCACTTCTGCAATCTCGGCGCGAAAAGGATTACTCCGGACCGGTGCTGAAGGCGGCCCACCGCCCCGTGGACAAGGGGATCGGTCGGGTCATGATGGAGATCCTCCTTCGTCGGGTTCGTGTCCGGTGCCGACCTCCGTCCACACGCTGTCCTTGGCCGCGCTCTCCTGTACGGCGGCCAGTACCCGCTGCACCTGCAGTCCGTCGGCGAACGACGGCTCGGGATCGCGCTGCTCGGCGATCGCGGTCAACAGGTCGACGGCCTGGTGCGTAAATCCGTGCTCGTACCCGAGGAGGTGGCCGGGCGGCCACCACGCGGAGACGTACGGATGCTCCGGCTCGGTGACCAGCACCCGGGTGAACCCGGCCTCGGCGGAGTCCGTCGTGGCGTCGAAGACGTGCAGCACGTTCATGTCCTCGAAGTCGAAGGCGAGACTGCCGTCCGAGCCGTTGATCTCGATCCGGATGGCGTTCTTCCTGCCGGTGGCGTACCGCGTCGCCTCGTACGTCGCCAGCGCCCCGCCGCCGAACCTGCCCAGGAAGACCGCGGCGTCGTCCACGGTCACCTCGCCGCGCCCGGTACGGGCGACCGCGGACAGGTCGCTGGACGGCGCCGGCAACGGGCGCTCCTTGACGAAGGTCTCGACCATCGCGCCGACCCCGACGAGCCGATCGCCAGTGATGTACTGGGTGAGGTCGACGATGTGCGCGCCGATGTCTCCGAGCGCGCCGGAGCCCGCGCGCTCCTTCCGCAGTCGCCAGGACAGCGGCGTCTCGGGGTCGGTGAGCCAGTCCTGCAGGTACTGCGCGCGGACATGGTGTACGGCGCCCACCCTGCCCTGCTCGACCAGGCGCCGGGCGAGGCCGATCGCCGGCACCCGGCGGTACGTGAAGCCGACCATGGAGCGCACACCGCGGGCCCGTGCCCGCTCCGCGGCCGCGAGCATCGCCTCGCCCTCCTCCACGCTGTTGGCCAGCGGCTTCTCGCAGAGCACGTGCTTGCCGGCCTCCAATGCGGCGATCGCCATCTCCGCGTGCAGATCACCCGGCGTACACACGTCCACGAGGTCGACGTCGTCCCGCTCGACCAGTGCCCGCCAGTCGGTCTCGACGTCCTCCCAGCCGAACCGCCGAGCGACGTCGCCCGCCGCCTCGGCGTCGCGCCCGCCGATCACCACCAGCCGCGGGTCGACGGGAGGGTCGAAGAAGCTGCGCGCGTTCCGCCAGCCCTGGGAGTGGGCGGCGCCCATGAAGGCGTGCCCGACCATCCCCACACCCACGGTCGACTTGGCCTGATCAGTCATACAGCTACCCTCCTGTCTCCCGTGGTCCCCGTGCGATCTGGGTCAGGACTCGAAGCACAGCGGCGTGTACTCGTCGACGTTGAAATCGACCAGGGTCGTACGACGGCCGCCGCGCGAGCTGGCGGGACCGGCGTCCTTGGCCAGCTCCAGCTCGGCCAGGCGCCCCACCTCGGCCGCGATGGTGGTACGCGAGACCCCGAGGCGATCGGCGAGCCGGGCTCGCGACAGCGGTCCTTCGTCGCGGAGGAGTCCGAGGATCTTGGCCTGGGGCCCCCGTCTCCCCGCCCGGCCCGCGAGCGTCAGCGCCATACCAAGATCCTGCCAGGGCGGCGGGAGCGCCGCGCTCGGGCGACTAGGATTGGGGCCGTCTGCTTTCGAGTCTCCGCGGGCGACTGATACTGTCTCCCGCGCTACGGCCCTCGTAGCTCAGGGGATAGAGCACCGGCCTCCGGAGCCGGGTGCGCAGGTTCGAATCCTGCCGGGGGCGCAAGCCGATCACCAACGCAAACACGCCGCTGACCAGCCAAAACGCAGACCGTCATGCGCACCTGCGAGTCTCACGGAGTCTCACCCAAATCCACTCTGGCTCAGTATTTGTGCGGCAGTTGTGGGG
>WHTJ01000154.1 GCA_009377795.1 Propionibacteriales bacterium
CGCAGCAGGCTCGGCACGTGCACTGATCCTCCTCCCGCCGGTTACCGTGGGCCGGTCACCGCGCGGCCGTAGACCGATGGCCGGCCAGCACGGCGGCGACCTGGTCGACGGTCCGGACGCGGCACATCCGCGGGAAGACCTGGTCGGCGAAGAAGGAGCGTTGCGGCTCGTAGCCGGTCAGCCCGTCCCGGACGATGACGACCTGGTAGTCCCGGTCGCGGGCGGCGTACGCCGTACTCGCGATGCCGACGTGCGTCGACCCGCCCACCAGCAGCACCGTATCGATCCCCCGGCTGCGCAGGCTCAGGTCGAGCGACGTCTGGTGGAAGGCGCTCCAGCGATGCTTCGGGATGTCGTAGTCGCCCGCCTGGGGGGCGAACTCCGACATGACGACCCGCGTCTCCGGCGGGTGCGGGAACCGGAACTCGGGACCGTCCGGACCCCACGGCCGGAACGCCTCGTCGGTATCGGTGACCGTCCGGTTCGCGTCGGCACCGTCGAGACGATGGTCGGCTCGGGCGTAGCAGATCGGTATGTCGTACTCCCGGCAGGCGGCGATCAGGCGCCGGATCGGCTCGACCGCGCCGGCCGCCTCCACCCGCGGGCGGTAGCACTCCAGCATGTCGAACACGACCAGCGCGGTCCGGGTCGGATCCAGAGCGTCCTCCATCAAGCCTCCGAGGCGACGTCGACGGAACGGCCTCGGCCGGTGCCACCGCCGGGTGACACGCCGGCTGATTTTGGCCGAGGGGTTGCCAAGGCTGGCGGTCGAATGGTAAGACCATAGGGACATTGCATCGCGACTGTCAACGGGGCTAGCCGCGAGGAAGGAGGCGGGGGTCAATGGCGACACCTCCGTCGACGACAGTCTTGAAGGCCTTCGACCTGCTCGAGCTGTTCGCGGAGCGGCCGCTCCTGGGTGCGGGCGAGGCCGCCCGCCTTCTGGGCGCGCCCCGAGCGAGCACGCACCGGCTGCTCGTCACCCTGCGGCTCGCGGGCGTGCTCGAGGCCAACGGCGACGGGCAGTACCGCCTCGGGTTGCGGCTCTTCGAGCTCGGATCCAACGCGCCGCTGCGACGGCGCCTGCACGACGAGGCCACCCAACCCCTCGAGCGCCTGTCCGCCCAGGTCGCGCTGCCGGCGCTCCTGGCCGCGCGGGACGGTACAGACCTGCTGTGTCTGGAGAAGGTGTACCACCGGCAGACCGACGTACCCACTCGGGTCGGGCAGCGCGCACCGCTGCACTCGACGGCGGTCGGCAAGGTGCTGCTGGCGTACGCCCCACGCGCCGTGATCGAGCGCTACCTCAGCGAGCCGGCCGCCCGGTTCACCCCACACACCATCGTGGAGCCCCGCCGGCTCCTCATGGAGCTGGAGCGGATCCGTGACCGCGGGCTCGCCTGGGAGCGCGAGGAGTCCTGTCTCGGAGTCGCCTCCGTGGCCACCGGGATCTGGAACCATACCGGCAAGATCGTCGCCGCCATCTCGGTCTCGGCCGCCACCCTGCCCGACTGCCGGCGATTGAAGAGAGCAGAGCGTCCGCTGCTCGCCACGGCGGCGGAGATCCATCGCCGCCTGGGCTGGACGCCGAGCCGGGAGACGGCTTCCGAACGCGTGCCGGCGCCGGCCTGACTCGGACACGACTTGGACAGGACTCGGAACCGAAGAGTGTCGCTGCGAGAACTACGCGAAGAGGTCGCCCTCGGCTGCCGGGTGCTCGGATTCCACGGCCAGAGCGACCTGGTCTGGGGTCATCTGTCCGCGCGCGACCCGGACGGGCGCGGGGTGTGGATGAAGGCCAGCACCTTCGGGTTCGAGGAGATCACCGAGGATCGGGTGCTGCTCGTCGACTCCGAGGGACGGGTGGTGGACGGAGACGGACGGCGGCACGCGGAGTACCCCATCCACACCGAGGTGATGGCGGCTCGTCCGGACGTCGGAGCGGTCGTACACACCCACTCGCCGGCGGCGGTCGCCTTCGGGGCCACCGGACGACCGCTCCAGCCGGTCTCCCACGAGGCGACCCTGTTCGTACCCCCCGACATCGCACGCTTCACGCGGACCGGTGACCTGATCCTGACCGCCGAGCTCGGCAAGGCGCTGGCCGACGCCCTCGGCGAACGCAACGCCGCGCTGATGGTGAACCACGGCGTCGTCGTCGCGGCACCCGACGTGCCGACCGCGGTGGTCACCACGGTGCTCCTCGACGCGGCGTGCCGCATGCAGCTCCAGGTCCTCAGTGCGGGCGGGGCGGAGCACTGGTCGTCCGATCGGGAGGCGCTGGCCAAGCGCGAGCACTGCTATCCGCCGGCGCTCATCGAGCATGCGTGGAGGTTCATGGTCCGGCAGGCGACCGGCGCGACCTGAGCCGCCGAACACCCGCGTCGAGATTGCACATCTGGTCGATCTGCAATCGGCCACTTCTGCAATCTCGACGCGAAAAGAGCCGGACTCCGCCCACTATCCAAGACGGACCTCTGCAGTCTCGCGATTCGCGCGCCCTACGGTTGCTGACCAGCTATGTGGTTGTCGTCGACCGAAGCGGCTGGAGGGATGGCGATGGTGCCCCGGAACTGCGACCGGCAAGCGACGCCCGGACGATCCCCGAGCGTGGGCTTCCGGTGACGGGCGCGATGGAGCAGGTGCCCCTGGGATCGAGCGGCCTGATGGTGTCGCGGCTCGGTCACGGGTGCATGAGCCTGTCCGCCCAGCCACGGGACGACACCCGGTCGGCCGCCGTCCTGCGCCACGCCCTCGATCTGGGCGTCACGTTCTTCGACACCGCCGACCGGTACGGCGGCGGGCACAACGAGGTGCTGCTCGGCCGGGTGTTCGCCGGACGTACGGACGAGATCGTCGTGGCGACCAAGTTCGGATTCGTCGGCCGTCCCGGCGATCCCCGAAGCGTCGACGGCCGCCCGCAGCATGTCCGCGCCGCATGCGACGCCAGCCTGCGACGCCTCGGCGTGGACGTGATCGACCTGTACTACCTCCACCGCGTCGACCCGAACGTACCCATCGAGGAGACGGTCGGCGCGATGAGCGAGCTGGTCGCCGCCGGGAAGGTACGCGCGCTGGGGTTGTCCGAGGCAGCGCCGTCGACCATCCGCCGCGCCCACGCCGTACACCCGATCGCCGCCCTGCAGACCGAGCTGTCGCTGTGGTCGCGGGACGCCGAGAACGGACCGCTCAACGCCTGCCGGGCCCTCGGGATCACGTTCGTCGCCTACAGTCCGCTCGGCATCGGCTTCCTCGCCGGCACCATCAACTCGGTCGACGACGTACCCTCCGGCAGCCGGTTGGCGCGCAGCGAGCGCCTCGCGCCGGGCAATCTCGAACGGAACTCCGCGCTTCTACAACGGCTGCAGGAGATGGCGTCCGGCCTCGGATGTACGCCGGGACAGCTCGCCCTCGCCTGGGTGCTCGCCCGGGGCGAGGACGTCGTCCCGATTCCGGGAACTCGCCATCTCAACCACCTGGAGGAGAACGTGGCGGCCATCCACGCCGCGGTCGACCCGGCGCACCTCCGGGCGCTGGACGCGGTGTTCACTCCGGAGGCGCCGGCCGGCCGCCGCAAGTCGGCCGCCGGGCTGGCCCTGGTGAACCGCTGACCCGCACACACCCCTCGCGCCGAGATTGCACATCTGGCCGCCCCCTCGCGCCGAGATTGCACATCTGGCCGTTTGCAGATCGGCCAGATCTGCAATCTCGGCGTGAAAGATAGTGAGGGTCGAGCCCGGCCGGCCTCAGTGCATGCACGCGCCGCCGTCGACGACGAGCGTCTGACCGGTGATGAAGTCGCTCGCCGCCGAGGAGAGGAAGACGACCGAGCCGACCAGGTCCTCGGGTGTCTGCACCCGTTTGAAAGCACGGCTCGAGACGGCCGACGTGCGCCGCTGCATGACGTCGTCGTCGCGTTCGGCCTCGCTCAGGGTGCTCCCGGGCGCGATGCAGTTCACCGCCACGCCATCGTCGCCGACCTCCCGGGCAAGCGTCTTGGTGAACCCGATGATGCCCGCCTTCGACGTCACGTAATGGATCCGGCCGGCCGAGCCCTTGAGCGCGGTCCCCGAGCTGATGTTGATCACCTTGCCGTACCCGCGTTTCTGCATGGCCGGCACGAACGCGCGCGCCATGAGCCAAGCCCCGCGCAGGTTCACCGCCAGCATTCGGTCCCACTCGTCGACCGACAAGTCCTGGTACCCGGCTCGGGACATCGGCACGGTCGCGAACACCGCGGCGTTGTTCACCAGGACGTCGACCTCGCCGACCCGACGTACGACCTCGCCCCGACAGCGCTCCACACTGTCCGGATCGGCCACGTCGACGGCCACGTCGATAGCGCCGAACCCGTCGTCGGTGAGCTCCTTGGCCGCGGTAGCCGCACCCTCGCCGTCGAGATCCGCCAGTACGACCCGAGCGCCCTCCTGCGCCAGTCCGCGCGAGTACGCGAGCCCGATCCCGTGAGCGGCGCCGGTCACCAGTACGGTGCGTCCCTCCAGCTGGCCTCGACGTGAGCCGTCCATCGATCAACCTCCGGTATTGGTATAACCATTTGGAGGTTCAGCATACGGCCCCGGCGTACCTCACGACTCGGGAGGCTTGAGCGACGTACCCCGCGTCAGATGGCGCACCATCGCCGCGCGGGCGTCGGCCCGGTTGCCCTGCTCGAGAGCCTCGAGTACGGCGCGGTGGTCCTCCACCGTGCGGTGGTGCGCGTCGTCGGCCGGCTCGCGGGAACGCAGCGCCGCCATGCGAAGCGGACCCCGGAACGACTCGGCCACCTGGGTCACGGCCCAGTTCTGCGACGCGGCCGCCAGCCGGGCATGGAAGTCGTTGGCCAGCTGCGGGTCGTATCGCCCGTCCGCCACCACCGCCTCGGCCCGCTGACAGATCGACCGCAGGGCCGCGAGATCCTCCTCGGTCGCACGGTCCAGGGCGAGATCGAGGATTCCGAGCTCCATCACCAGCCGGGCCTCGGCGACCTCCTCCGGCGTGATGGTCGACATCGTCAGTACGTCGCTCAGCCGTTCGCCGAGGACGTCCGCGGACGGCGCGGTCACGAACGCGCCGCCGGACACTCCGACCTTGACCTCCATCAGCCCTCGGGCCTGCAGGACCCGGATGGCGTCGCGGACCGTCACCCGGCTGACGCCGAATGCCTCCGCGAGCTGTCGTTCGGACGGCAGCCGGTCGCCCGCCTCGAGCCGCCCGGATCGCAGCAGGCCGACGATCTGGTCGACGATCTGCTGACTGGCACGACCCCCCGCGACCGGGGTGAGGAATGTCCCCTCGGTCATTCCGCGACGTCCCCGCCGGCGGAGCCGCTCGCATGCAGGCGGGCCGCCGTACGGCCGAGGTGGCGTTCCATCAGGTCATGCGCCTTCCCGGCGTCCCGCTTCCGGATCGCCTCGACCAGCTCGCGATGCTCGCGCGCGCCCTGCTTGCCCATGCGAGGGGCGACGTCCTTCGCCCGGGCCAGAGACATCAGCAGCGGACCCTGGAACGAGTCGACGATCAGCGCGACCGCCGTGTTGTGCGTCGACGCGGCCAGCCGGATGTGGAACTCGGCCGAGAGCCGGACGTCGTGCTCGCCGGACTTGAGCGCGGCCTCCGAGCGCGTACAGATCTCCTCCAGGTCCGCGAGATCCTCCTTGGTACGCCGCTCGCACACCAGCGGAATCGCGCCCAGCTCGAAGATCATCCTGGCCTCGGTCACGTCCTCGGGCGAGCTGGAGGACAGCAGCAGCATGTTCGCGAGACCTTCGCCGACGTAGTCGGGCTCGGGCGCCGTGACGAACGCCCCGCCGCGGGCGCCGACCCGGATCTCGACCAGGCCGGTCGCCTCCAGGGTGCGCAGCGCGTCCCGGACGGTGACCCGGCTGACGCCGAGCCGCCCGGTGAGCTCCCGCTCGGACGGCAGCCCGTCGCCGGGGCGTAGCTTGCCGGCATGGATGGCGTCCTTGATCTGACGTACGACGTCCTCGGAGGCGCGCCCCACATTGACGGGACGGAACAGGTCCGCACCCGCCGTCCTGTTACGCGGCGTTGCCGGCATCGTTCACTCCCCGGCCATGGTCTTATGGTCCGACATTAGGATAGTCTTTCCACTGATGGTCCCACGAAAAGGAGTCTAACCATGGGCGAGAGTGGCCGGGTCTTCCTGCGAGGTATCAGCTCGGAGAAGTACGGGTTGGGGGAGGTCCGGGAGGCGCAGTTGGCCGCTCCGCGGGTGCGTGGCGACGAGGTCGTGGTGGACAACGCCACGGTCGGCCACTCCGGGGACTCCAAGGATTCGCGGACGTGGTGGCGGTTGGGGCCCGGGGACGACCCGTTCCTCACCCAGACCCTGCAGGTGCACTTCGTCGAGATCCCACCCGGCAAGTCCAACCACGGCCACG